>JAQTMA010000218.1 GCA_028714615.1 Anaerolineaceae bacterium
GAGCTGGTAAGCTTGATGGAGACGGCCTACCTGCTGCGCTCACCGGCAAATGCTGAGCGCCTGCTTTCAGCGCTTGGGCGAGCATTGAAAACTGAAGCCCAACCGTTAACCGTGGATGCTTTACGGCGCGAGGTTGGGCTTGAGGAATAAAGCACGTACGGCGGTATTCCAGCCCGAGTTCATTGAAGACCTGCGTTATTGGGTGGAAACTGACCACAAGCTTGCGATCAGGGCGTTCGAACTCATCGAAGCAATTTTACGAGACCCTTTCGGGGGAATTGGTAAACCCGAACCTCTTAAGTATCTAACTCCAGGAGCATGGTCGAGAAGGCTGACCCAGGAACACCGCATTGTCTACTTAGTTCGGGATGATCAGATCAACTTCTTGCAGGCGCGATACCATTACTAGAGCCGTGATACAGCCAATCCCTGCGTGCGTGGGCGATCGACGGCGCTGCATAATGGTGCGAATTGGCGCCAACGATGACAACACACCCCTCGCCGGCGGCGCGAATGGTCTTGAATTGGTCGGCGATGAGGTCCGGCATCGAATCGCGCAGCCGCCGCAATTCCTCTAGTGCGTGCATGATCCCTCCTCAAGCGGGCCGGCAATAACGTCCAGGGGTGTTTTGGATTTCATCCAGGATCGCGCCTGATGGGTAATTGGAGAGGAATCCACGTGGGTCGGTCAGGGCAAACTGACGAATATCTGGTTCCTCAAGGGAGCTGTAGGGAAAGGCTGGAAAAGCGGCTCTGTTGTGCTAAACCGTAATACAATCGCTGAATTGTACAAGATACTCGAAATCAGGTTAACAGAAAAACTCCCCGCAATCAGGTGCGGGGAGCTTGGCATACGTATTTAAGGAAACAGATTGATATCTCAATGATCGTATTACTGTATAATATATCCAAGAATTCCATTCCCAATTTGACAATCGAAACCATTGAAAGGTCAGGTGAGGAGATGATTACCCCCTTCCAACGAAACCGCCAAACTGCTCGGATAGCCTTATCCGTTTTGATGGCGCTGGCGCTGGTCAGCCTCCTGTTCGGGTCGGCCCAGCCTGTTTTTGCTGAGCCAGATCCTCCATTTGTAGCCTATGATACGATCCATATTCCTGCGAATGCCCTGAACTACCGCAATGGTAGTGTCATTACCAAGGCCGGCCAGGGATTGCAATGGGCGCAGAGCGGCGTGGAAGCTGCAACGGTCATCATTCCCCGCCCGGCCAACTTTATGGCCGGGTATGACCTGACCTTGAGCGTCTATTACAAAACAACCGTGAATTCTGGGGGCAAGGTGAACTTCTTTATCCGGCCGCGAGAGTTTGATCCGGGAGATACCTGGTTCGATGTTGTTGGGATTTCAGGAACACCGGTCTCGGCGACAGCGGCAAACCAGATCCAGCGGCAAGACATCATCATTCCCGCCGCCAAATTTACCGGGAAACCGCTGTGGTGGATCACTCTTCAGCGGAATGGAACTGGCGAAACCTACGCGGATGACGTGATCGTTATGGGGGTTGAAATTAAATACGCTATGTCTTTGTTCCTCTTGTCCAATACAACCAACCAGGGTTACCCGGCAAAAGCATTAAACTTTGGCGTGGGCAGCTCGACGTACAGCCAGACCTGGAGCGGCATACTTTTCCATCAGAGTTGGGCCGGGGGACCTTTCTTGACGATCCCTCAGCCTCAAGGCTGGGGTTTTACCGACGTCACTTTTGAGATGTATTTTATGCAAGCAACTGCGGGTACGGGGAACACAGGCTTTTTTATCCGCCCGCGATCCTACAGCCCGGGGGATACCTTTGGGGATTCAGCCAGCCTACCCAGCAGTTCCATTGCAGTCGATGCCGTAAACAAGATCTATAAACAAACATACACGATTCCCGCTGGTTCTTTCGGGGCCAAGCCGCTGTGGACGATCGGTATCCAGCGAATCGGCAACGCTCCATTGGATACTTTCTCGGGAGATATTACCCTCCTGGCGGTAAACGTCATTTATCAGTATAAATGCTGTTCTACGGTCAGCTTGGACTACCCTGCCAATTCGCTCAGCTTCGTGGATGGCGCTGTTATTTCGCAAACCAATACCGGATTAACCTGGAAAGCCGACTGGAGAGAAAGCGCATTCTTCACCATGCCTTACCGGAATGGTCTGAATGGCAAAGACCTGGGGATGAACCTTTATTTCAGGGCGAAGTCAGGGACGGTTGGGACGGTTCAGTTCTTTATCCGGCCCAGATCCTATGCAATGAATGATATCTATGGGGATGTTCCCTCCATGATTTCACCTCCCGTGCAGGTTGATGGCATCAATCAAATCGGGATGCAGAACATACTGATTCCATCGAGCCGAATCGGAACGAAAGATTTGCTAGTGGTTACGATCCAACGGAATGACCCTCCGGATGCGACCTACCCCGATGATGTCGAACTCATGGCGGTGCAGGCATATATTCCATTCTCATTGTACCTTCCCTTCACGACGAAATAAGAGGCATTGAGACTTCAAGAACGCGCACGCGATTTGTTTTCAGCTCACTGCTTTCTTCACGAGCGCGACGATCCTGGCCTCCTCGGCGGCATTCAACTCCTTCAGCGCGTAGGCGGTTGGCCACATGGCGCCTTCGTCAAGCTTCGCCCTGTCATTGAAGCCAAGTGTCGCGTACCTTGCGTTGAATTTCGAAGCGTTTTGGAAGAAGCAGATGACATTGCCATCCTTGTCGGCATATGCGGGCATCCCATACCAGGTTTTCGGCGAGAGAGCTGGCGCGCTGGCTTTGATGATGGCATGCAGCCGGGTTGCCAGGCTGCGATCCGGTTCCGGCATAGCAGCGATCGCCGCGCGTGCAGCATTCTCCCCTTCCTCCTTGTTCTTGCTCGCGCGCGCTTCCGCCTTTAGTTCTTTGGCGCGCTCCTTCATCGCAGCTTTTTCCTCGTCTGTGAATCCTTGGGACGCCTTATTGTTCGCAGCGGTGCTCTCGGCGGTTTTCTGTGTATCCTTCTTTGTGCTCATAATTAACTCCTTATACTGAAGAAGATTAGAAATCTTGCCTTTGCTCGAGCCAAATCCTTGAAGAGGTAAATCCTGGTGGCGACGCCCTGCTTCAAAGGAGGCAGCCCTTGCATCCGCAAGAATTTAGTTATACAATAAAGATACTTTATAAATAAGGTAATGTCAAGAGTATTTATGACAAATTCCACAAAATTAGATTTGAAGAAACGGGCTCTGAATGCGGTCAGGGATTATGGCGTTCATTTGACGCTGTTCCGAAACGCGATGAACGAGTGGGTGGGCCTCAACGCAACCGATATGGAATGTCTCAGGCTTTTATTCCTCAAGGGCGTTTCTACACCTTCTGAACTTGCCAGACATACGGGTCTCACTTCAGGTGCGACGACTCCTATGCTGGATCGGCTCGAAAAGGCCGGCTTCATTGAGCGACGACCCAATCCTGATGATCGCCGGGGGACTATCATCGTTCCCGCGAAATCGAGCGCTGAAAAAGCCGCATCCTGGTTTGAATCGGCGAGAAAGGCACAAGACGAATTGATTTCAAGTTACTCGGAAAGGGAACTGGAAATCATTGCTGATGTCTTTGAACGATTTACAAAATTGTGGGATCAGGAACGCGAGAAAATACGAAAAGATCCCTAAGGACGGATCGAGCCGCACCAGTAATTCGTAGTCATTAAAAAAGCCCCCCATCTTTGGAGAGCACTTCGTTCATGTCTTTCGTTTGTTTCGTGGTCGGATATTAGGGCAGAACCGGCCCGAACTTATATCCGTACATCCGACTCGGTCCACGCCAGATGGGTATGTGTGACTCTATAAACCTCACCTATCTGAAGATGAGTCTTCTGGCAAGTAAGGAATCAGCCCCTTTTGATATGCTTCTTCCTGAAGCAGACGCGGCAGCGATCGCGCATCGACGATGAAACCATTGACGGAAATCATCCAGGCCAGGGGGTGTTGTTCCACCATACTGGGAAGCAACCACTTTCCGTCCAATTGGTTGATCCGCAGCATATCTCGAATTTGTTTGGCTTTGCTACCACCCGTGCTGGCGGCTACGCCAAACCAGGCGCACATCTCATCTGCACGCATATGAGGATTTTGCGATTTATCAAAAAGGAAGTTAACTGATCCAATCGTATATACAATTCCACAGGCCCATGTCTTCGCCTGTCCACTTTTCAATGGTGATGGTCGCTTACGCGCTAATGTCGCTGCAAGTTCTTTGCACAAGATTGCATACTCACCATTCAGTTTTTCTTCACACAGCAAGTCAGTCAATGCGCAAATTTCTTGAAAACGTGGCTGCATTGCATCTGGGACTGATAAGCTTTTTGACCTTATGGGCATATGTTTCCTCATGCTAAAAGGGTGAGTCCATCAAATATCAGTCACTTCATGTCGATCCAGGCATTTTCGCACAGATATCCCCGTTCTTAAACCCTGATCGTCTCCAATTTTGCCAGCGGCAAAGCCGTGATTTTCTCTGTTACAGGATACACTTCATTCCCTGGATAGACGATCCAAAGCCGTTCAAGGTTTAACTCAGATACCGCAATCCGCATCGAGGGTGTCAAAGAAGGCGCTTCATTAAATTTTGCTTCCAACCCGTATCGCCTTCCTTTGTTTTGGAACACCAGGTCAATTTCCGCGCCGGCATGTGTGCCCCAAAAATAAACTGCATTCGGGTGGTGGATTTGAAGCGCCTGTTCGATGGCAAAACCTTCCCAGGAAGCCCCAACCTTGGGATGTCCCAGCAGGATGTGTCTATCAGGGATATCCAGCAGGCTGTGCAACAATCCTGTGTCCCGAAAATAAATCTTTGGAGATTTCACCTGCCGTTTCCCCAGGTTCTCAAACCAGGGTTGGAGCTGCCGAATCATAAATGTGCCAGTCAGAATGTCAAGGTAGGATCGCACGGTTTTATCTGAAAGCCCCATCGAGCGGCCAATTTCAGCCGCATTCCAGGTTTGCCCGTGATAATGGGCCAGCATTGTCCAGAAGCGGCGCATGGTAACGGCCGGGATGTTGATCCCGAGTTGAGGAATGTCGCGTTCCAGGAAGGTGCGGATAAAGCCCTCGCGCCAGGCGAGACTGTCCTCTTCTGAACTGGAGAGAAAAGAGCGGGGGAAACCGCCCCGAAGCCAGAGTGTTTCCCAGGTCTTTGCCCCGGTCTCCGCCAGGTCAAACCCCTGCAGTTCGATGAACTCCAGCCTGCCGGCCAGTGTCTCAGATGCCGATTTGATAATCTCTGGTGACGCGCTGCCCAAGATTAAGAAGCGCGCATGATTTTCGGGGCGGTCGACCAAAACCCGCAACACATGGAAAAGCTCCGGCATCGCTTGAATTTCATCCAAAACGACCAGCCCATTCAAGCTGCCCATCATCAATTCCGGATTCTGCAGCCGGCGCCGGTCTGGAAGGGACTCGATATCGAAGAATGTGGACTGTTGTTGGTCAGCCAACTGGCGCGCCAGGGTGGTCTTTCCACACTGGCGGGGACCTAATAAAGCAGTTACAGGTGAGCGACCAATGGCCGCTTTTAACCGGTTTATATAGTCATTTCTCTGAATCATAAGGTGATTATATCTCGAAATATCGGATTTTCATTCCGATATTTCTAGGTTGCCCCAGGTAAAGAGCATCCAACTCAACCTAAACAATGGAGCTTATTCCTAAAGAAAGCACTCTTTATGAAATTTCATAAAGAGTGCAGCATCATTATGTATGGTAACGGAGGGTGAAACTAGGCCCATATTTATAGGGCAAAACCTACTGTATCCTGTTTTTTTCTCAATTTGGCAATCCCGAGTCCCGCCGGCCGAAACTTATATCCGTACATCCGACTCGGTCCGCGCTGGATGGCTGAGGGTGGTTGTTTGAACAAACAAGCGGTGGCGCGAATAACCGCCTTACCGCCTCACCGCGGGTAAGAATATCGCGTATTGAAGGTCGGATGGAGCGGTTGTGTAGATGCCTTTACGAGTCATACCCGCATACAAAACGGAAGGCTTTCCGGCAGCTCCAGGCCCCAGCTCGAAACCGCTGGCGCCCATCCAGGGCAAACCGCTATTGTAATCCACCCAGGTTTTGCCGTTATCGCTGCTCTTCATCACGCCATCGTGCCTGACCCCACGAGAAATAGCAGACAGATAAGCTAGATTAGGATCGCGCGGATCGAAGATCACCCGACTCACCCCTACGTTTGCGTATACCAGGGTCAAGGTTTTACCGCCGTCGTCGCTGCGAACCAGGCACGCGTTGTCGTCTCCGACCAGAATCACATCGGTGTTGGCGGGGTCGATCGCGATGGTGTCGACATAGCCCATGCTTCTGCATGGATTTACCCCGAAATTAAAACTGGTCAGATACTCCCAATTTTCACCGCCGTCGATGGTTTTATAAGGTGTAACTATGGCTGCGTACATCAGATTGATATCAGTGGATACGCCGGCGATCACATGGGTGGTATTTTGATAGCTGCCTATCATTTGAACCCAATCATCCCCCTGGTTACCGCTCTTATACATGCCGTTGTTGTAAAGCCCGATGTAAACGAAGCTGGAGTTGATGTACATCGAATAAATAGAATTTGCGTCGCTCCCGATAGGAGTCGTCAACTTCGTCCAGGCCGGGTTCCCCGATGGGGTGCGGAAGAAACCCATGGTCGCATAATTACTATCCCGGGCATATAGAACGCCCCCATCCGGTGTAATTGCCATCATGTTGATGCTCGCATGGGCCGCCAGGCCGGTGTTGAACGGCGACCAGGTCTTTCCGCCATCTGTCGTACGATATACGCCGCCGTATTCCCCGTAGTCAGCCGATGTGCCGAGGTAAACGATTTTGGGATTGCTCGGATCCGCCAGGATCACGTTGATGTTCAGTTGGGTGAGCGGCGGCAGCCCCGTCCCATTCATGGGCCGCCAGGC
>JAQTMA010000219.1 GCA_028714615.1 Anaerolineaceae bacterium
ACGCCGAAGCGCTGCGCCAGCTCGTCCTCCCCCATTTTATCAATTCTCAGGAGGAAGCCTTCGAAATCCTGGATACCAGCGGCGCGAGCGTGCTCTCCCTCCACCGCGCCCCCGGTATGTCCCCCGGCCAATACGCAGATGAGCGCGGCGATACGGTTTTCGCAGGCTGGGATTTCGTCCGCTACGTGTTGGAGCGGCGTCAGGACAATGGGCAGGATAAGAACGCCGGCATGGCCCGCGCCGCCTGGGGCGACACCTTCTACGTGGACGGCCCCATCCTGGCCGCCGATGGCTCCCTGGCCGGGGTGGTGCTGGTCGGGCGCTCGCTTGCTACCCTGGTGCGCGAGATCTCCCAGGACGTTATCGGCGAAGTCACGCTCTACACCATCGAGGGGCAGCCGGTTGCCTCCACCCTCTCCTCCAGCCTGGCGGGCGTCCAACCCGTCTCCGCGCAACAGGCCAGCGGCCTGCTCAGCGGCCAGGACCAATCCAGCCTGTCGCGTGACGTCACCCTGGCCAGCGTCCAGTATCGCGAGATCCTCGGCCCCTGGGAAGCCCGCGGCGGCGCCGACCTGGGCCTCTTGGGCACCGCCCTCCCGCGCGCCTTCCTGGTGAATACCAACCAGACCACCGGCGTTCAGGTCTTTGTTCTCGTGGCCATCGCGCTGATGCTCGTTCTAACCGTCGGCGTCACCCTGGCCAACCAGATCACGCGCCCGCTTCTGAAGATCGTCAAAGCTTCTTCCGAGGTCGCCCGCGGTAACCTCGAGGTAAAGATCGACTCGACCGGCAATGACGAGGTGGCCGTCCTGGCCCATTCCTTCAACTCGATGGTGGTTGGCTTACAGGAAGGCTCCATCTACCGCGACCTGCTCGGCCGCACCGTCTCGCCGGAAGTGCGCGAGCAACTCCGCCAGACCTTCACCTCCGGCAACCTGCGGTTGGAAGGCCAGCAAGCGGTCGCGACGGTCATGGTCAGTGACATCCGCGGGTTCAGCAGCCTGGCGGAGCGAGCTGACCCGGCCACCGTGTTTCACTGGCTGAACGAGTACTTCAGTGCAATGGTGCCGATCATCACTGCCAATAACGGCGTGGTAAACAAATTCGATGGCGACGACATGCTGGCCTTCTTTGGAATATTGCCCAAACTGGCTACTCCCACCCAGAGCGCCTACGCGGCCTGCCAGACGGCCATCCAGGTCCTATCGGTCATCGATCGCCTCAACCTGCAGCGCGTCGAACGCGGCGAGCCGCCCCTCTCCACCGGGATTGGCATCAACACCGGCATGGTCACCGCCGGCGGCCTGGGCACCTCGGACCGCCTGCATTACACCATCATCGGCGACTCGGTCAACACCGCCCAGCGCCTGGAAGCGCTCACCCGCCAGCTCTTCAACATCTCGGGAGCCGTCATCAGCCAATCTACTTACGCCGCCCTGGGCGAGTATCGCGATTGCTTCCGGCTTGAGTCGCTCGGTCCGTACATGGTCAAAGGCAAGGCCGAACAGCTTCAGGTTTACCGCCTGCTGCCCTTGCCGGAGGGGATCGAGCTGGTCAAGGAGCCTCCGGTATGAAGGCGCCAGCTCAACAACCGCGTCACCGCTCCCGCGAGGCCTTGCTGCTGGGCGGCATGCTCGCCCTCAGCCTGGTTTGCCTGGGCGGCATGCTCTTTGGGCCGCTGGCCTTCCCCGCCAACGGGATGAGCTCGATCCCCGTTCCGCTGCATTCGGTGCTTCGGGCGAATTACGACGCCGATGCCATGGCGATGGCTCTGCCGGCTGCCGGCATCGGCCTGATCGGGAACGCCATCCAGGATCAGGAGCACGCGCCCGGCGCGCCCGGCGCCCCCGAGCGCCTTTCCACCATCATCTCCGGCCTGCTCACGGCTGTCCCGACCGTCACACCGCAATTCCCGCTGTCGCTCACCACCTCGCCCACTGCTGCCTGGACGCCCACCCGCGGCGGGCTGCGCACCTCAACAGCCTTTCCCGGCCAACCCACCCGCACGCTCGCTCCCTCTCTCACCCCCTCCGCCACCTGGACCGTAACGCGCACAGCAAGCTCGACTCCCCGGTCCACCGCCACCCCCCGCACCCCGACCCCCTCCGATACCTCGGGGCCCTTACCCACCGAGCCCCCGCCTGGGTCCACCGAGCCTCCGCCCCCCACCCACACGCCGCGTCCCACCGATCCGCCGCCTTACCCGCCTCCACCGAGCCCCACCGATCCGCCGGTTGCCACCACCCAGCCCCCGCCGTATCCCTAAGCGTTTCTAGCAACGGAAAACCGTCTCCCTGCTCCGCGTCCCCCAAATTTTACAGAATAAAAATTTAGGGGAGGGGTCAGAGTCCCGCTCTCCACAGACATTTCCAGATTACGCAGAGAAAGGTTTATAATAGCACTCGTATTAAACAGTATTTTGATCTATAATGTCGCAATACTGGTGTTCAATTATTAGATAGGCATACCAACCTATGCCTTGAGTTATCGAGAAAGGGGATGCACATGTTCTCTCGACATAAACATTTACCGGTTTTCCTGGCTCTGATCAGCGCGGCTGCGCTGGTGCTCAGCGCCTGCACACCCGGCAGCGGAGGGCAACCTCCCGTACTGGCCACCTCCATCCCACCGGTCCCGGTTACCGGGGAGACGGTAGCTCCGGTAGTGCCCACCCTGGCGGCGACGGCCACCATGGGGCCGACCAGCTCCATTCCCGAAACTATCACCCCCGCGGTGACCGTTTCCGACCAGCCGGTTGTGAATGATACTGTCACGGTTGCCAACGTGGTCAGCGCCGGGCCCGGCTGGATCGTGATTCACATCAACAGTTCCGGGCAACCGGGCGCGATCATCGGTTGGACGCAAGTCAATCCCGGCATCAACTCGAACGTCGCCGTGAAAATCGATACGTCTAAAGCGACGCCGGTGCTCTACGCCATGCTGCATGTGGATGCCGGCGTGGTGGGGAATTATGAGTTCCCCGGGCCGGACGTTCCGGTAATGCTGAACGGACAGATGGTGAGCCCGGCTTTTGGCATCACCGGTGGGTTGGGCGGAACGGCTGCCGCTCCAGCCGCGGGCACAGCCGCCGCTAGCGCAGGGGCAACCGTCAACATCGCTACGGATGCGAAGCTGGGGAAAATCCTGGTCGACAGCAAGGGTATGACCCTCTACACCTTCAAGAAGGATTCGCCGGGCGCTTCCACCTGCAGCGGCGGCTGCGCAGAAAACTGGCCGCCCCTGCTCATCCCATCCGGTAGCCCGGTGGCCGGCGCGGGCGTGACCGGAACGTTGGGTTCGTTTGCCCGCAGCGACAACGGCGTCCAGGTGACGTACAACGGCATGCCGCTCTACTATTTTGCCGCCGATAAATCCGCCGGAGACGTGAACGGACAGGGGGTTGGCAACGTCTGGTTCGCAGCCACACCGTAAATATTCATAATACGAGGAGCCTGAACCCGCAATAAGCGGGTTCAGGCTCCCCAGCCAAATTCATACGATTCCCCAGCAAGGTGCTGTTCAGGAGAAGCCGCCTCATGCAAGCCTTGATCGGTCAGCGTTTGTCCAGCGATTTCAACCTTGCCGCGCAAATATTAATCCTGATCGGGTTATGGATTGGGTTTCTTTTTGCCCGCCGCAAGCAATTTAAGCACCACCAGGCCATTCAAACCACGATGGTGGTGGTGAACTCATTCTTGATCCTATTTGTGATGGTCACCAGCCTGTACAACTACGTGATCGCCGGGGGAACCACGACGGGAGTGGTGGCCACCCTGATGATGGCGCATGGCGTGGTAGGGCTGGTGGCTGAACTGACCGGCATCTACCTGATTCTGCGTATGAGCACCCATCTGCTTCCCGAACGCCTGCGGGTGCGCAACTTCAAGATGGTGATGCGGGTGCTGCTGGGGCTCTGGACGCTAATCGTGGTGGGTGGTGTAGGGATTTACTATTACCGCTACCTGGCGCCAAAACCGACAACGACGAACCCAATGGCGCCGCTAGCCCGGGCGGTAGACGACATCCAGATTCACTCGGACGAAATGGCCTCGGCCCTGCAGCGCGGTAACTTGACGACCGCGAAACGCCATGCCGAGCACCTGGTGAACCTGATCGTGGGGAAGGGCAGCGCCGATTATGGAGATGTGGATGGAAATGGCACCGTCGAAGATCCCGGGGATGGCACCGGCGCGGTGGTCTACCTGGAGAGCGAGCGGAAATCCGTCTCCCAGGGTGGCAGCGACCCGGTCAAAGCAAACACCCTGCTGAACCAGATGGACGCCGCCATGATCCGGGTCGCCGCCGACGCCAAACAGGTGCTCCTGGCGCAAAACGCCTCCGGGCTGACCCAACCGGCCGAGGACGCTTCTGCGCTGGCCAGCGAGCTGCGGGATGCGTCGAACGGGTTGATCGGGCAGTTAGCCGCAGTCACCGGCGCGCAAGTTCCCCCGGCAGCTTCGGCGATGAACGCGCCCGGAACGGGAACTGCCGCGGCGGCTCCGCCAGGAAATGCGAACGCCTCCAGCGTGACCGTTGTGATGCAGAACATCAGCTTCAACCCCAAGACGATCCAGGTGAAAGCCGGCGCCGCCATCGTATTTGTCAACCGCGACGCCGCCAAGCATACGGTCACCTCCGATACGGGGAAGTTCAATTCAGGCGACATCGCTTCTGGACAGAGTTTTTCGTTGAAGTTGGATGAACCTGGGACTTATCCCTACTATTGCGAATTCCACGGCGACAAAGGGGGCGTGGATATGGCGGGGACCATCGTGGTGACGCCTTAGATTCAATTCTTGACCAAGGGGACCGAAAACACCCACGGGCCCCGAATTGTTTGCATTGTCGATCCATCCGGGAGGCTTGCAAGGCTATTAATCGTAAGTACCATGTTTACCGGGGTCGGATCTCCAGGAACCTCAAATCCAAAATCATAACATGCCTGACCCGGGACCTCCGGGTCGACGGCGTCTGAAAACCTCGCATTCTGAACGGACATGCCCTGCCCGCCCTGGAGATAAGCTTCAGAAACCACCCATTCCTGGGACTCGCCAGTGGCGCGTGGAAGGCAAACCCTTGCCTCAATATACGATGGGGTTAAAGTCACCGATTCCAGGCGCAGCGTGTACCCACTTACCCGGGTTTCCTGCCCAACCCGAATCGTCTTCCCCTCAGACACCGGTACCTGGAAGGCCAAGTGGTAATTCCCAATCAAGGGAAAGGGAGGTGGAGGCGTTCGGTTGGTTTCCAAGAAGTTCATCCCAGGCGCACAAGGACCAATGATAAGGTCCAAATTCAGGTCCAGTAATTTCAATATCTCTGCATTAATATTCTGATGATAAACATATGTCAGTTCGATAGGTTTTCCCGGTTGGTCATCCAAGATTTGGAATGTGCTCTTCCCGCCTGCCTGCCCCACCGTGACGACTCCGCCGGTGGTGATGCGTGGCCGGCAGATTACGTCTTCTACCGAACTACCAGGTGGGACGACTAGCCCAAAAACCGTAAGCTGGAAAGCAAGCCGCCGTTCATCCGCATATGCCCAGTCGAGCTGAACCTGCACCGGGATGGAGGATGTTGGATTAGTTCCACCCATTGATTTCTGGGGGAACACAGTGGGTTCTGCGGTTTGCTCCTGGTGGATCACCAACCCAGAATCCTCTGCCCCTTGCAGCCCAGGATCCAGCATAATCCGGTAATACGCGTAAGCCGCTGAGCTGATGACCAGAAGTAGCAGGAAAACCAGGGCAACACCACCCGCTTTGTGAAGATGAAACCGCCTTAGGCTCCATCGGGTAGGCTGCCCGACAATTTGGAGCGAGATAGCTGGCCAGAGATTAGTTCGCTTCGGCACCGCCTCGTCGGCAATCGCGGTCTATGCATCGCTAATACGCCTATCCTGGTTCATAGGATCTTCCTTTCGCTTTTTAGCAGGGAGCGGAGAGCTTGGCGGGCTTTGCTCAATAGCCACTTCACCGTGCCAAGTGGGGCATCTATCCACCGGGCGATCTCGGTTTCGCTGCAATTCAGAAAATAGCGCTGCACAACCGCCGCCTGTTGACGGGGTGGCAGTTTACCCAGCGCCTTCCACACTCGATCTTGAAACTTGGATTGTTCGGTTTGTTGTT
Source organism: Anaerolineaceae bacterium (assembly GCA_028714615.1). The sequence goes on from JAQTMA010000219.1 coordinate 6,129, forward strand.
CGGGAAGCAATTCATCGATGATTAACACATCTTCCAGACCCGGTTTTCCTTGAACAGGCTCAAGACTAATTTATCGCTCCTGCTCGTGAGCAGTCGTGATCGCCAAGTTGATAACCGAACGGAAAAACCAGGGCGCGAAGGGACGGCCCGGGTCTAGATGATCGATTCGCTGGTAGGCATTGAGGGAGGCTTGCTGAACAACTTCCTGGGCGCTTTGCAGGTCGCGGGTGATGAGGTATGCCACCCGGAGTGCTTTGATCTGGTGTTTTTCTACTAACCACTCCAGCCCACCAATGTCACCGCATTTCAAGCGGCTCACTGCGCTGTCATCGTCCATTCAACTCCTTATGATCTCAAGTTGTATACTGCTATTATATATACTGGTAAGTGGGCTAAATGGTTGGGATTTCTTTCGCCTCTTTCCAAGGATGAATACGAATGAGGGCAGTCCAAGGGCTGCCCTCATTCACACCTTCTTGTCTACGTTATCCTTATTCCAAAGTTGGTCTTTCGGATAAGATATTCCTAAAGAGTGCCTGATGGATCTGATTCAATATAAGCATTCCACGAACCCCAATACCCAGACGTTCGCGATACCCAATTGTATCCCACCTGATACGGAATGCCGTAATAGACGATGAGCGCGTTTGGTATAATCCTTCTTCAAGGATTTAACCACTTATGGCCCTGATCAGTCTACAGGAGGTCAGCCTGGGCTTTGGCGGCCCGCTGCTTCTGGAAGAAGTCAATCTGCAAATCGAACGAGGGGAATGG
>JAQTMA010000220.1 GCA_028714615.1 Anaerolineaceae bacterium
ATAAACACGGATCCGGCTGCGCCAATTTTCAACGTAGCCCGTTATGGCGCACAGATCGATCTGCTCGATCTGCTGCCAGGATTGATCGAGAAGGTCCGTCAAGCCAGGGGCATCAAACCTAATCCGTTCTGATCAACGCTGGAGTAGAGTGAATGCCTGAACGAATCGACTTTTGGGGAGTTCCGGAACCGTGGGGACCGATCCTCGTGTACGGGTTGGTTACATTATCTTTCTTAATCATGTTTGTGCGTTTTTACCGCCAGGCCAGCCTGTGGTGGCGAATCGGCCGTCCAGAAAAACGCTGGGACCAACCATTCCACCGTTTAGGAAACGTCATCAAGTATTCGATTGCCCAGGTGAAGATCCTGTCGCAGCCCTACCCGGGACTGATGCACCTCGCTATTGCCGGAGCTTACGTGATCTTCTTCGCGGGTACCGCCCTGGCGACCATCAACGGGCACTTCTACAAGTTCCTGATTGGTACTTCCTACTTGTGGTACAAGCTGGTGCTGGATTTGATGACCCTGGTCTTCATCGTCGGGGCAGGAATGGCAGCTTACCGGCGCTTCGTACACAAACCGGTCCGGTTGACCCTGGAACCGCGCTTCACTCTGTCATTGGCATTGATTGTTTTCATCGTGATCAATGGGCTGCTGGTCGAGTCCTTCCGTTTGGCAATTCAGCAACCCGCCTGGGCTATCTGGTCACCGCTTGGATGGGGTTTGGCGCAGATTTGGATGGCGGTTGGGGCCAGCCAACCCGCATTGCACGCGCTGCATATCACCCTTTATTTCATCCATTTTCTCACCGTTTCAGCATTGTTCATCTTCATCCCGACAACGACGCTAGTTCACATTTTTACTGCTCCGTTGAATGCATTCTTCACCGAACTGGATCGCCCCTTGGGACGTCTCGCGCCGCTTGCACAGAATGAAAAGGGAGAAGCGCGGTTCACCCGTACCTTGCAGGATTTGACCTGGGTACAGTTATTGGAAAGCGATACGTGTACCGAGTGCGGGCGCTGCCAGGACGTCTGTCCGGCGTTTGCAGCCGGGATGGAGTTAAGCCCAAAACAGCTTGAGATCAGCCTGAAGACTGCATTCCATCGCGATGGACCGAAGTTGAATGAGCGCCCGGCTCCCGCCCTGGTGGGAGATGGGCTGAGCGATCGGGTATTGTGGTGCTGTACGACCTGTGCGGCATGTGATGAAGCCTGCCCGGTGTTGATCAAGCACGTGGATACGATCGTTGACCTGCGTCGTTACCTGGTCAGCGAGGGACGGGTGGATAATTTGCTACAGGCTTCGCTGGCGAACTTGAGCCGCTACGGGAACGCCTTCGGGCAATCGGAAAGAGCTCGCACGAAATGGACGGCGAGCTTACCGGTAAAAATCAAGGACGCACGCCGCGAAGCAGTGGAGTATTTATGGGTTCTGGGCGATACCGCAGCGTATAACCCTGCATTAATCGACATCACGAAAACAGTTGCAGAGGTCTTCCAGAAAGTTGGCATAGACTTTGGGTTGATGTATGAAGCTGAACGCAATGCCGGGAATGACGTGCGCCGGGTAGGTGAAGAAGGCTTGTTTGAATTCCTGGTTGAAAAGAACGTAGCAGCGCTGGGAAAATGCGATTTCAAAGCGATCGTCACGACGGATCCACATACGTACAGCACCTTAAAGAATGAATACCCAAGCAATGCCCTGGCCGGCCGGCCGGTGTTGCATTATACCGAGCTGTTGGACATGCTGGTAACCGGTGGACACCTCAAGTTCACAAAGGCGTTGGGGCTGCGGGTCACCTATCACGATCCGTGCTACCTGGGCCGCTATAACCATGTATACGACGCTCCCAGGCGCTTGCTTCAGGCAATGGGCTGCCAGTTGGTCGAAATGCCGCGGAATAGAGCCGGGGCGTTATGTTGCGCTGCGGGAGGTGGACGGATTTGGATGGAAGAAGGTGAGATCAAGGAGCGACCCAGTGAGATACGCATGAAAGAAGCCGCCGCGCTGAAGGGCGTTACCACTTTCGTCGTCGCCTGCCCAAAAGACATGATCATGTACCGCGATGCAATCAAAACCACCGGTCTTGAAGACCGGTTGATGGTAAAAGATATGATTGAACTGGTCAGTGAAGCTCTTCTGACTAATCGGTAACGACTAACCACGAAACACTAACCGGAGGTGGCCCTTGACTGAAAGAGTTGGCGTGTATGTATGCCATTGCGGCACCAACATTGCGGGGGTCGTTGACGTTGAGGAGGTTGCCCGCTGGGCGCAATCCCTCCCTGAAGTGGTGGTGAGCCGCGAGTACAAATTCATGTGCTCGAGTCTCGGCCAGGAAATGATTGAGAAGGATATCCACGAGATGGGACTGACACGCGTGGTGGTGGCTGCTTGTTCGCCGCACCTGCACGAGGCGACCTTCCGCAACGCCTGCGCTCGCGCCGGGCTGAATCCCTTCCTGTTCGATATGGTCTCGGTGCGTGAGCAGGTTTCGTGGGTGACAAGCGACCATGCCATTGCTACCCAAAAAGCGAAGGCCCTGATCGCTGGCAGTGTCCGCCGGGTAGTCCACCAACAGCCCCTTGAACCCATTATTGTGGATATCGACCAGACTACGCTTGTGGTCGGGGGCGGTATCGCTGGCATTCAGGCTGCATTAGAAATAGCAGACAGCGGCCATCGGGTGTACCTGGTCGAGCGCGAACCATCCATCGGTGGGCACATGGCCCAATTCGATAAGACCTTCCCAACCCTGGATTGCTCCGCTTGCATCCTCACCCCAAAGATGTTCGCGGCCGGTCAGCATCCCAATATCACCCTGCTCTCGTGGAGTGAAGTTGAAAAGGTAGATGGTTTCATTGGCAACTTCACCGTACAAATCCGCAAGCGGGCGCGGATGATCGACACAGACCTATGTACCGGTTGCATGATCTGCCAGGAGAAGTGTCCAAAAAAGGTGGTAGACCAGGTCTTCGAAGTCGGCATGGCTAAACGCAAGGCGGTGTACACACCTTTCCCGCAGGCCGTCCCCAAGTATCCGGTTATCGACGTGGACAATTGCACTTATTACAAAACAGGTAAATGCAAAGCTTGCCAAATTTTCTGCCCGACCGGCGCCATCGATTTCGAACAGCAAGATGAAATTTTGAAAATCAAGGTCGGGAATATCATCCTGGCGACAGGTTATGACCTGTTCGATTGTGAGCGTATCCCCGAATACGGCTATGGGAGGCTGCCGAACGTGATCAACTCCCTGGAGTTCGAACGGATGACCAACGTTTCGGGGCCGTCCGCCGGTAAAGTGATCCTGAAGGATGGGCGCCCACCAGAAACGGTAGCCATCGTGCACTGCGTGGGTAGCCGGGATAAGAACTACAACAACTATTGCTCGTCGATCTGTTGCATGCAATCGCTCAAGTTCGCTCACCTGGTGAAAGAGAAAACCGGTGCGAAGGTTTATAACTTTTATATCGACATGCGCACACCGGCGAAATCGTATGATGAGTTCTATCAACGGGTGTTGGCGGAAGGTACCGTTTTTGTTCGTGGAAAAGTCGCCGATATTTCCAATATCGCCCGCACGCCCGCAGAGCAGGACAAGCTGGTGGTGCAGGTTTACGACACACTGGAAGGCATGCAGCGGCGTATCCCAGTGGATATGGTCATACTCTCTGCTGCGCTCGAACCTCGAAAGGATGCCGCCGAGAACGGCAAGATATTCGGCATCGCCTGCAGCTCAGATGGCTGGTTGATTGAGCGGCATCCCAAGCTCGACCCGATCGCAACCATGACGGATGGCATCTTTATCGCCGGTTGTGCACAAGGGCCGAAGGATATCCCGGCATCCGTTGCCCAGGGAGCTGCCGCAGCGGCCCGGGTGATGGGCTTGATGGGGCGCGAACACGTCAGCCTGGAGCCAGTGCGAGCTAAGGTCAACCAGGAGCAGTGTTCGGGTTGTCGCATCTGCAATAACCTGTGCCCGTTCAGTGCAATCACATTCGACGTGGCGCTTGGGGTATCCGAGGTAAACCAGGCATTATGCCAGGGCTGCGGAACCTGCGTGGCCGGCTGCCCGGCCGGAGCCATCTCGGGAACCCACTTCAGCAACGAACAAATCCTGGCGCAAATCGAAGGTGTCCTCTCGTTGGCATACAACTCCGAGGAAGCCCAACCGGTATAAGGAGGGAAGGCGATGGCAGAATCAACCCAATTCGAACCGGTGATCGTTGGATTTACCTGTAACTGGTGCTCCTACCGCGCTGCTGATGGCGCTGGAATGGCGCGCATCAAGTATGCGCCGAACGTGCGCTTGATCCGCTTGATGTGCTCTGGACGCATGGACCCGATGTTCGTAATGAAAGCCCTGGCGGAAGGCGCTGATGGGGTGTTAGTGACCGGTTGCCACCCGGGCGATTGCCATTACGTGGAACAGAATTACAAAACTATGCGCCGCTTTGACCTGCTCAAACGGACCCTCAAAGAGTTGGGTATCGAGGAAGAGCGTGTGAAGCTGGTATGGGCGTCGGCCTCTGAAGGGGTTTTGCTGGCCGAAGAGATCGACAAAATCGTCACTGAAGTGCGGGCGCTAGGTCCGTTAAACTGGAAACAGATCGCCTGGCAGCCAGAGGAATTACAGCCTCTGGAAGTGACCGGCTGAACTCCAGGGAGGTTGGTATGCTTGAAAATGGAAAACCGAAATTCGCCATGTATTGGGCGGCAGCCTGCGGCGGCTGCGAAATCGCTGTTTTGAACACCAACGAAGGTATCCTGGATGTCGACGCAAACTTCGAGGTGGTCTTCTGGCCGGCGGCGATGGATGCTAAGTATCATGATCTCGAAGCCATGGAGGATGGCGCCATCACGCTTTGTTTGTTCAATGGGGGCATCCGGAATGATGAGAATGAAGCAGTCGCCAGGCTCTTGCGGCGGAAATCGAAGATATTGGTGGCTTTTGGCGCGTGTGCGTGCGAAGGCGGCATCCCCGGGTTGGCTAACCAATTCGCCACCCAGGAGATTCTGGATACTGCCTTCCACACCAATTCGACTGATAACCCGGAAGGTTTGTATCCAAGCGAACGGTATCGCGTCAATGGCGGAGAAATCAATCTGCCACACCTCTATCATTCTCTGAAAACCCTCAACCTGGTGGCGGAGGTCGATTATTACCTGCCTGGATGCCCTCCAGAAAGCCGACAAATCATGGCGGTGATTAGGTTGGTCATCCAGGCTTTGCATGGGCAGGCAGTACTCCCACCAAAAGGCGCGGTCATCGGAGCGGGTGCGAGCACGGTTTGCGACGAATGCCCGCGCCTCCGGGGTGAAAAGACCATCCATGAGTTCAAACGCATGGCCACCTTCCAACCGAATCCACTAGATTGCCTGCTCGAACAGGGCATCCTCTGCTCCGGGATCGCCACACGGAGCGGGTGCGAGGCGCGCTGCCCTGAGGCAAACATGCCGTGCATTGGTTGCTACGGCCCGGCGCAGGGTGTTCTTGATCAGGGCGCCCGCATGATGAGCGCAGTGGCGTCTGTGACTGCCGGGAAAACGCCAGGAGAGGTTGATGGGGTTTTGGATGGGATCGTCGACCCGGTGGGCACATTCTACCGTTTCAGCCTGGCGAACAGCATCCTACACCGCGGCAAACCAGCCGAGGAGAGGAGAGATTGATGCAGCGAATTCAGATCGACCCCATTACCCGCCTGGAAGGACATGGCAAGATCGAGATCTTCCTGGACGAAAGCGGTAAAGTCGAGCGGACCTATTTTCAGATCCCGGAGTTGCGCGGTTTCGAGCGTTTCGCCTTGGGGAGGCCGGTTGAGGAAATGGCAGTGATCACCAGCCGCATCTGTGGGGTATGCCCGGAGGCGCACCATATGGCTGCTGCCAAGGCTGCCGACGCAGTTTACCACGTCGAGCTGCCCCGTCCGGCGAAGTTGCTGCGCGAATTGCTCTACTCCGCATTTTTCTGCGCCGATCACACCACCCATTTCTATGTTCTGAGCGGACCTGATTTCGTGATGGGACCGGATGCGCCGGTGGCGGAGCGCAACATCCTCGGCGTGATTCACAAGGTAGGCCTGGAAATTGGCGGCAAAGTGATCACCATGCGGAAATACGGTCACGCGGTGATCGAGATGCTGGGTGGGCGCAAGGTGCATCCCTGCACAGCCGTACCGGGTGGAGTCAGTCACGGGATTAACGAGGACCAACGCCAGGAGATCGAGAAGATGGGCCGTTGGGCGATTGATTTCGCGCGCTTCAGCCTGGATTTATTCAACACGTTGGTTCTGGGAAATGAGCTGTATCGTGACCTGGTCCTGGGGGATGTCTATTATCACCGGACATACTCGATCGGCCTGGTTGACGAACTCAACCGGGTGAATTTCTATGACGGCCGAGTGAGTGTGGTAGATCCGGAGGGAACACGACTCGGAAAATATGCACCCGCCGATTATGCCGATTGGATCGCCGAGCACGTCGAACCGTGGACCTACCTCAAGTTCCCTTATCTCAAGAAGGTGGGTTGGAAGGGCTTTGTCGACGGGAAGGATTCGGGTGTCTACATGGCTACGCCCCTCTCACGCCTCAATGCGGCTGATGGGATGGCAACGCCATTGGCTCAGGCAGAATACGAGAAATTCTATGCGGCCATTGGGGTCAAACCGGTACATCACCGCCTGGCCATCCATTGGGCCCGCTTGATCGAATTACTCTACGCCGCGGAGCGTTGGGTTGAACTGGCTACGGATACAGAAATCACATCCGAGAATTTCCGTACACTACCAACAGCCATTCCCACCGAAGGGGTGGGTATCGTTGAAGCGCCTCGCGGGACGCTCACCCACCACTATACCACCGATGAACGTGGGATTGTAACGCAAG
>JAQTMA010000221.1 GCA_028714615.1 Anaerolineaceae bacterium
CTACCCATTTCCTTTGATATCCCGCTTAACAATACTGTAAGGGAGCAAGGACAAGATGAGCCCTTCCACGGGTTCCGGGAAGGGCTCAATTCTGTTTCTGGTTTTCCGCTAGTGATCAAACACGCGGGATCGCCTCTTGGCTTTCCGTACATGCACATGGATTTTTGCAATTGCGGCTGACAGCCTCCAACACCGCCAGCCGGATCGATCCGCTGCCTCCCCCTCCAGCGCAATAGATCTGCGTGGAGGCGTTCTGGACTACCTCAGCCGCCAGCGCTTCATTCCCCAGCAGGTGGTAAGCCAGGCTGAAGGCCTCATCCTGCCTGCTGGTTATAGCCTTCCAATGCGGTATTTTGTCGAATCAGGCTATCCATCCGGTGATGTATCCGAGGTGTTTGCCCAAAAAAGCGATATCCTCACTGCGCCCAGCCCAGCCAGGAGATAATCCCCAACCCCCCGGAATCAAATACCAGGGTTTCCGTGTCATCTGTAAATGAGTATAGGCTCACCTGCACGGCTGCACCCTGGCCTGGTTCATTCTCATGGCTGCCAGCCCCCAACAAGGCCAGGGATTCCCCATCTGGCGAAAAGGCGAAGCCAAAGAATGGCCAGTCCCCTTCCCCGGGGATCAGGGTGGTTTTCCCCGTCTCCCACTCTAACACCCGTATCTGTTCCCGGTTCTGGATGTACCCATAATCGGCTAGCCGCTTCCCGTCGGGCGAGAAGGTCACGCCTTGCATGTTGCCCGGCAGGTGTACCACGTGCTGCCCGGCCCCGGGGTCTACGCCATAAAGGCATAAGTCGTATTCGTCAATTGGCATCACCGTTTCCCGACAGACGCTCATGAAACCGCCCCCATCCGGCAGCCAACTGGGATAAAGCTCCTCAGTCTGGTCACTATGGGTGAGGTTGGTCAACGCTCCCGGATCACCGTGGTTATCCAGCTCAAACAGGTAAACGTCGGGGAGTCGGACTCCCTCCATTCCTGAAATCAGGACGCGATAGCTATCGGGAGAAAATCGGGGCCGGTTGAGCTCCATACTAGAGGGGATTTCGAGATAGCGAGGTCGGCACTCCCCGCTTTGGCGGCAGGCCAGGTCGATCCAGCCGATCGTTCCCTGACCGGGATCGAAATGCGAGCGCTGGAAGATCACGAATCGCCCGTCATAGGACCAATTGGCCGTCAGCTCCGTCCCCTGGTGGTTCTCCGGCGCGCGAGGGAAGGCGGCCAGCAGGCGTGGCTGCGCATCGGCAAAGCGCAGGGTGTAGAGGTGGGTGGCACGGTAGAATACCATTCCGGCTGGGGCATCCCGCTCCTGCGTCCCGGCCAGGTAGTCGATCCCCAGCCGGTCGGGGTGCAGATAGACCTGGTAAACCTGCCCCGGGAGGGTGGCTACCCACTCTGGGGCCGCTCCGCTGTGCGGGTTGGCAGCATACAGCGCGGTGGTGGCCGGCCCCACCGCGGTGAAGAGTAGCTCGCCCGGCTGGATAGCCTTTCCTTTGTACCGGTAGCTATCCAGTGGCAGGGAGGTGGGCGTGGGCAGGGGACTGAAGCTCTCCCCACCGACTACCTGGAGCGTTTGGGTTACCGCCGGGACGGTCGCCGGCGCTGAGAAGGTGAACTCAAACGGCCCCAACAACAGCAACCGCGCGCCCAGGATTGGGAAGGTCAGCTTGCCGGTCTTCTTGCCAGAGACCGGGCCGACGAGCTCGCTGAAGAGCTTGACCACTCCTTGCGGGCCGCCCCCGCCTGAGCCGTACCCGTCGTCGATGCCCTCGGGCTTACCCAGGTCCAATCCCCACACGATCACGTCCTTCCCGCCTTCCAGCGGGTCGCTGGTCAGGCTCACGTGCAGGCTGCTGGCTCCATCCCCCACGAGGCTGGCCTGCCGGAAGCGCAGGGTCTGCCCCAGCACGGTCAGCTCCTGGTCCACTGCTAGAGCCTGCCCCGGCTGCGGGTCCGCCCCCAGGTCAACGCTCAGCTCGAGCGGATCAGCGAAGGTCAGGCTGGCCTCGAAGGCTGGCACGCGCAGGGTCAACTGTCGGGCTTGAGCTGCGGGCGGGGGGAAGGTCAGCGGCCGCAACAGGCGCTCCCCGTCCCATTGCACCGGGTCGAGCGGCGTCTCCAACCGAGTCACGTTGCCCAGGTCATCCGTAAGGGAAATCTCCTGCTCGTCGCTGACGGGGTTGGGCAGGGTGAACTGGCCTGAGTCGCCTCCTGGAACGAACTGCGGATCGGTGCTGGTCGCCTCCAGCAGCAACCGGGTGCCTTTCTCATCAGTTTGGGCGGCCGCCAGGCACACCCGCAGCCCGCGTACTTCTGCGCAGGGAGGCGCTGCTGCCTGCGGAGTTTGGGTCGGGCTTTCAGATCCGGCTGTTGGAACGGTAGCACTTCCTGGCATGGCAGTCGTCGCCGGTGTCGGGTACGGGGCGCGCACGTCCGTGGCGGGCAGGCCGGCTCCAGCGGCCGGGATCCACTCCAGGGGCAGCCGCCAGCCCTCCGGCAGCGCCAGGGTCACCCGCTCTACGCCCGCCAGCAGGGGCGGGAATTCCAGGCGCGCGCCACGCCCGCCCGGCCGGGTGGGCTCTCCGGTCCAGGTGGTCAGGGAGAGGCGCTCGCCGCTGGGGGTTTCCAGCCAGGCGCCATCCGCTCCTCGGGTGGGCTCGCTCTCCTCCAGCCACAGGATGGTCCGGGTGGAAGTGGCTACTCCGAGCGTGACCGTCAGGCTGCGCCCGGCGTGCTCCTGCCGCACCGGGTTGTTCAAGAAGCGCGTGCCCTCCAGCGGGATAAACCCCGCCTGGGGCAGGTAGCCGTAGCCAAACAGCCGCCCCATGGCGGCTAGCACCGGCTGGCGGAAGATGAACAAGGCGGCCAGCGCGAGGACCACGGCTAGCGCCGCCCAAGTCCAGCGGGATCGCAATAATGGAACCACTGGGCGGGGCTTCTCTTCCAGCCGGCGGAAGCCCGTGATCCATCGGGCTGGCAGTCCGGGCCGGGGGTGGAGTTCGGAGCGGAAGTCGACCTGTAGCAGCCAGGCAGCAGCCTCCAGGGCTCCGTCTGAACCGTCCCAACCTTCCGGGGCGGTTGCAGTAGGCGCCGCGGGTAAAATCCCCAGCAGGCGGTCCAGTTCCGTATTGAACCGCAAGATTTGCTCCTCTTCACGCATGGCTCACCTGCCCTTCCACGGCTGACAGCCTCGTCTTCAACTTCTGCAATGCCCGGTAGAGGATCACGCCAACGTTCCCGGCCGAGAGCCCCACTAGGCCGGAAATCTGGCGGTTGGTCAACGCGCCGGCGAATTTCAACGCCACGATCTCCCGCTCGCGCTCCTCTAGCGCTTGCAAGGCAGCCAACAGAATCTCCAGCCGCTCCTGGCGCAGCAGGGCCTCGTCGGGCGAGGGCTCGCTGGCGGGGAGGGCAGCCACATCCAGGGAGACCGGCCGGGAACGCGCCTGGGCCTTCCAGTGATTGATGGCCAGGTGGTGGGCGATGGCGAACAGCCAGGTGGGAAAAGCCGCCTTCTCTGGGTTAAAACTCGCAAGTTTCACCAGTGCGCGCTCGAAGACGGTCGAAGCCAAGTCGTTGGCCGTGTCGCTATCCGCCCCCCGGTAGCGGTAATATTTAAAGATCGCAGGGTAATAACGTTCGAACGCTTCGGTCAGGTTGATGCAGGGGTGAGGCATGGGCTGGGTCAGGTTTTCCTCCAGTTGGCTGGGATGTAGATATATACAATCCGGCTCAAGAAGTATTACAGGTGAATTATTTCGGGATGAGTGACAATCAACTCATAACAAGCCCCGGATATTGACATCCGGGGCACTATACGATGCAAGCTACCGTATTATACGCACATATTACTATGGGTAAATGAACATTTCATCTGCTACGAGTATTCCTGACGATGCGCCAACGATAGTGGCATATTCAAAATTGGTCGCGCCACTATATTGGGTAACTGGAGCGACGTACCCGTTTTTATGAAAATTTTGATTGAAAGAAACACCGGTCGAGGATCCGTTATCATAATGTGTGACATAATGAGCTGATGATGCTAATGTCCCAGGGTAATTTGGAATATAAGCATAGGTATAGAAAGGTTCACCGACAAAATATACCCATTTCCCTTGCGCACTAGAATCTGTGGTGCGGCAAAAATTAGTACCCCCCTACCCATATCCGCCTGGGGTATCAACCCATGGGGAATCACAGTCGGCAGGTGAAAAAAATGTTCCCGGGGCGTATAATGTCGCGACTACTGATAGAGAAACAGAAAATTGTGCACTGGTTGTTGTATCTGGGTTTATAGATAACGTGTTGGTATAGCTAAATAATCTTCCATCTGGTGCATAGACTACCTGAACGCTGGGATATTGGCCGTTTGCTAATCTATGTTTTGTGATATCCTCCCAACGGAAGTATCCGTCATCAACATTGATTTGAAAAAACAACTTATCCAAATCGGCTCCCGGATCTAAATGGCGAAACAACTCGATTGCTTTCGGTCTATATAGCTCTCTGTTCATCTTGTAATTGGGAAAATATTAGAAACTTTCATCGGATATCGGTTGAAAATTGACAATCTTATTGATACCAACAACGACCTCATACCGGTATTCATCTGCCCTGAATCGGTCTACTGTAACGGATGGCGCGTAAACAAATGGCCCGGTTGATTCATAAACTATGTCTGATACACCCATTAAATCCAAAATAACCTGTTCGGACTGAATATGATCGTTGGAGGATTTAAGTCCTTTAACTTGTGCGTGGACTGGATTTAAGTTTGAAAACGGGAACATAAGACTAATAGCAAGGAGCATGAACAGCATAATCTTTGACATCGATCCCTCCCGTTTTGAATGGATATGGGGTGAATTTCGCACAATGTCATGAGGTCAAAGTCACGATTCCACTCATGACTTTTACCCTATCCCAATTATCTGGGATCTCGGCCATGCCTCCCGGAGTCTGTAAGAGGGGGCGGGGAGGTTTAGGGATAAGTCAATAAGCCATTCTGTCAGCATCCAGTAGTACCTAGTACACCTGGGCATAAATAACGGATAGGTTAGGCATGCAGCGCCTTGCCCTGGTAGGTCCCCACTTGAAGGGTCCCGCCATCGTATGGTTGTAATACTCGATGAAAGCCAGGACTTTGCGCTTCAACTCATCCACTGAAGTAAAATTGCCGCGTTTGAGCACTTTGCGTATCAGGATGCTGAACCAAATCTCAATCTGATTCATCCAGGAAGCATGTTTGGGGGTGTAATGAAAGACAATGCGATGGGTGGGATCGCTCAAAAATGCGGCCCGGGAAGCCTTGGATTTCAGAATCCCCGACTTGCCTTTCACCCCCAGATCAATGGTCAGGTCGGATTGTTCGGCGACATAGCGCACCAGGGATGCCGACAGGTGCGTGTTGAGATTGTCGCTGACAAAATGCCATTAAGTGACCGATGGGTCAGAAGCAAGCCGGCGCTGGATGTGTTCGACAAAATCTTTCTCGTTGCGTGTCTTCTTGGCAGTGCAGGCAACAAGTTCGCCACTGGCAACATCGAAATTGCAGGTAAAAGACAGCGTACCGTGTCAGAGGTATTCAAACTCGCGCCGTTCGACTTTTCCTGGGCGCATCGGCAGGCCTGGATGTTTGCGCTCCAACGCTTGTACACCGGTCATTTCATCCAAACTTTCTGTGCGTTGACCTTGCTCAGCCCTTTCACAAGCTGTTTTGTATACATCATTGATGTCTGCAACCTTCTCATCAAAACCGTCCTCATAGCTGGGTGTCAACCAATAACGGTTCAAGTGCGGTTGGAGATCAGCTTCTTTTTAAAGACTCGCCGCATGACGATGTGAGATTTCAGCAACGATCTCTTAAAGACCCTTTTGCGCCAGACACCTAGGGCTCTTCAACCCATTGATTAATGGAAACGGTGCTGGTGGCAGCTTCCACAGGGGTTCCCTGCATGTAATTCTCGACAAAATCCTGGCGTGAGTACATTGTTCCTGCCCAGGGTTCACTCCCCGACCAGGCGCCGAAACCGCCGCTCCAGGCGCCGAAACCGCCGCTCCAGGCGCCGAAACCGCCGCTCCACGCGCCGAAGCCGCCGTCCCAACTAAAATTGCCATCCCAGCTAAAGTTGCCGTCCCAGCTAAAGTTGCCATCCCAACTGAAGTTACCGCTCCAGGCGCCAAAGCCGCCGCTCCACGCGCCAAAGCCGCCGCTCCAGGCGCCGAAACCACCGGACCAGGCGCCGAAACCGCCGCTCCAGGCGCCGAAGCCGTTAGCGTTACTCATTTCGTCGCCATGCAGGCGGAAGGTGCTCGAGTCAGCATCGTAGTAGCTAAAGCCTTCGTAGTGCTGCGCCCCGGCGATATCTGCTTGAATGTCCATCCCAGCATTCGCGGCGCCTTGAATATCTTGCAGGACGGCATCAGGGGCATTGACCCGCCCGTGTCCCTGCTGCCAGACGCTGTAGCCGGCCAGGTGGGTTGCCGGATCCACCCAGGGGAGCGCCGTAACCAACATGCGGTACTTCACCTGATCAGGGGTAAGCTCAGGGTGAGCCGAGAGAACCAGAGCCGCGACACCCGAAACCACTCCGGCCGCCTGCGATGTGCCTGCCATCGAGAAGTATTGGTTGCTTACCTGGTTGGCCTCATGGGTTTTGGCGACGGTGGTATTGGGCAGCATGGTGGAAACCATGTGCGCGCCCGGAGCGACGACATCCGGCTTTACAAATCCATCCAGGGTTGGGCCCGCCGCTGAGAAGGGCGTGATGTAGTCATCATTCCAATCCAGGGGGGTAAAGTTATCCGTAAAAGCGCCTACGGTGATGA
>JAQTMA010000222.1 GCA_028714615.1 Anaerolineaceae bacterium
CCAACCGGCGCCACCCCAGGTCGAAGCCCTGCTGCGGGTGAACCGCATCGGGGAGTACGGAGGCAGGCGCCTGGTACTGGTGACCGCCCACCGCCGCGAGAATTTCGGCCGGCCGCTGGCGGACATCTGCGCAGCCCTGCGCAGCCTGGCGGAGACCTACGCCGGACAGGTGGAGTTCGTTTACCCGGTGCATTTAAACCCGAACGTACAGGAGCCGGTTTACCGCCTGCTTTCCGGCATTCCTAACCTGCTCTTGCTACCGCCGGTCGAGTATCTATCCCTGGTGCACCTGCTCAAGCGCTCCACACTGGCGTTGACCGATTCGGGCGGCATCCAGGAGGAAGCCCCCGGGCTGGGCGTGCCCGCCCTGGTATTGCGCGATGTGACTGAGCGGCCCGAAGGTGTGGACGCCGGAGTGCTCAAACTGGTCGGCACCGATCCGCAACGCATCATTGCCTGCGCACGCGAACTGTTGGACGATCCTCAAGCCCACGCCCGCATGGCCCGGGCGGTCAACCCCTTCGGGGATGGTCATGCTGCGCAGCAAATTGTGGCTGCCCTGACGAGCTTTCATGAGCGCGCCTGAACAGCAGCGCAAGCGCATCGGGTTAACCCCCCGGCTCGTCGGAATCGGCGGACCGGCCTCGTTCCAGGCCAGGCTGATCGCCGGCCTGGCGCAGCGCGGAATCGCGACCACCTATGACGTGGATGACCCCGATTGCGCCACGCTCCTGGTCACCGGCGGCAGTTACCGGTTGGACCAGCTCTGGCGCGCCCGGCAGCGCGGAGTACGCATCGTGCAGCGCCTGAACGGGATGAACTGGGTGCACCGCGTGCGCCCAACCGGCTGGCGGCATGCTCTGCGCTCGGAAGCTAACAACCGCATTCTGGCGACCATCCGTGGCCGCCTGGCCCACCACATCATCTACCAGAGTAAATTCTCCAAAACGTGGTGGGAGCGGGTCTATGGACACGGGGCGCCGGCGGATACGGTCGTGTATAACGGCGTCGACCTGGCCGCCTTCACACCCACCGGAGCCGGTCAACCGCCTTCCGAGCGCTTCCGCTTGCTGCTGGTGGAGGGCCACCTGGGTGGCGGCAACGAGGCCGGCCTGGAGAATGCCGTACGACTGACTGCCCGTTTGCTGAGCGAACACCACCTGCCGGTCGAATTAATGGTCGTAGGAGACGTACCCGCTGCATTGCGTTCCGTCGAGCAACGCCTGCCGGCGGGATGTCTGACCTGGAGCGGAATGGCGCCTCGCGAGCGCATTCCCGAGCTTGACCGCTCTGCCCACCTGCTCTTCTCGGCAGACATCAACGCCGCCTGCCCCAACGCCGTCATCGAAGCGCTGGCTTGCGGCTTGCCGGTCGTGTCATTCGACACCGGCGCGCTGGGTGAGCTACTGCGCGAAGGCGCCGGGGTCGCCGTGCCCTACGGCGCAGATGTGTGGAAGCTGGAGCCGCCTGACGTTAGCGCTCTGGCAGCCGCCGCGGCGGAAATCCTGACCCACCTGCCCGCCTATCGCGCGGCTGCCCGCCGGCGAGCCGAGCTAGTTTTCGGCCTGGAACAGATGGTCGACCAATACTTAGCCGTTTTACTGTAAAATAAAACCAAGATGGTCAGTGATCCTCCCCGCCTGGGTCTGCAGCAGCGCATCCTGCCCGCCTACCGGGCTGCGTTCTTTGAAGCGTTGGCGCAGGCCTGCCCTGCCGGGTTGAGCGTCTTGGCTGGGCAGCCGCGTCCGGATGAAGCGATGGGACCGCAAGCCGATCTGAAGCGGGCCGATTTTCAGCCAACGCGCAATTGCTACCTCCTGAACGGCCGGCTGACCCTGGTGTGGCAGGCCGGCGTGATCCGCTGGCTGGAACGCTGGCAACCGGGCGCACTGGTGCTGGAAGCCAACCCTCGCAACCTGAGCAATGCACGGGCTGCCCGCTGGATGCATGCCCGGGGCGCTCCCGTCATCGGCTGGGGGCTGGGAGCGCCGCCGTTCTCCGGTACGATGGCCGGTTGGCGGGAGCAGCAGAGGCAAAGCTACCTGCGCCAATTCGACGCCCTGATCACCTACAGCCGGCGCGGGGCGGACCAGTTCGCCTGCTGCGGGTTCCCGCCCGGGCGCGTCTTTGTGGCGCCCAACGCGGCCACTGGCCGGCCTTCCGCGCCGCCGCCGCAACGCAAACCCGCCTTCGAGCCGGCGCCGGTGGCGCTCTTCGTCGGCCGCCTGCAACTGCGCAAACGGGTGGATGTGCTGCTTCAAGCCTGCGCCAGCCTGCCGCCGGCCCTCCAGCCCATTCTCTGGATCGCCGGAGATGGCCCCGCTCGCACCGAGCTAGAGAGCCTGGCTCGCCAGGTCTATCCGCGGGCGGAGTTCTACGGAGACCTGCGGGGAGAACCATTAGCTGAGAAATTCAACCATGCGGACGTGTTCGTCTTGCCCGGCACCGGCGGGTTAGCCATCCAGCAGGCTATGGCGCATGCCCTACCGGTCATCGTCGCCGAGGCCGACGGCACTCAGGGCGACCTGGTGCAACCAGAAAACGGCTGGTGCGTGACCCCGGGCAATGCGGCAGAACTGGCGAACGCCTTCCAGCAAGCCTTTTCCGACCCAAGCCGCCTGCGAGCGATGGGAAACCGCTCCTATCGCATCGTGGCGGAAGAGATCAACATCGAGCGAATGGTGTCTGTGTTTTTGGAGGCAGTCGCATCCACCTCGGAGCGAATGAAATTTCACCCATAAGAGCGTAGCGATAGCGCACCCCGGGTCGCACGCCCGAGGCCGTATGATGAGGAGGGGAGTGACTAATGCCTGACGGAAACGAGAATCCAATCTCCAGCGCATCCAGGCCGTCCCTGGGCGAACGCATCGCGAGATGGATGCAGCCGAGGAAAGAGCCGCGCCGCCGCCAGAAATGGATGCACGTGATCGCCAACCCGGCTGCCGGGCAGGACCAACCTGTTTTGAAGACCCTCAACACTGCCTTCAAAGAGGCGGACGTGGACTGGGATATCTTTATCACCAAAGCTTATGGGGATGGGAAACGACTGGCTCGGGAAGCGGTCGCTGTTGGAGCTGACGTCGTCGTTGTTTTTGGCGGTGACGGGACCGTGGTCGACGTGGCCAGCGGCCTGGTTGGGACCAGCACCCCGTTGGGTATTCTGCCCGGTGGCACCGCCAATATGATGTCGCGCGCTATGGGCATTCCGCAAGACCTGAAAGCTGCCGCCGAGCTGATCGCCAACCCGGACCACAGCCTCCACAAGGTCTTCATCGGTCAGGTTGGAGAGGCGTATTTTGCCCAGATGGTCGGGATTGGCACGGAAGCCAGGATCGTCGAAGGCGCGGACCGGACGGCCAAGAACCACTTCGGGAATTGGGCTTATACCATCGCTGCTTTGAAGGCGCTGGCCGATCCAACCCAGGCGCACTACCGCCTGGAGATGGATGACGGGCAGGTTGTGGAAGAAGACGGGGTTACCTGCCTGATCGCCAAAACCGGCAACCTGGGAATATCGCCGCTCGAGCAATCGCCGCACACCGCTGACCCGAACGCGCCCCTCATGGATATCGTCATCGTGCGCAAGGCCGACGTGCCGACCCTGGTCGATATCGCAACGACCGTCAGGACCGGTGGAATTAACCCAGAAACAATGCCGCACTGGCAGGCGCGCCAGGTCACGGTGACCTGCCATCCACCGGAAGCGATCACTGCGGATGGGGAACTGCTTGGGAAGACCCCGGTCAGTTTGCGCATCCTCCCGGATCCGGTCACCATCATCGTCCCGCCCGAAACGGTGACCAGGAACGAGAAGAACGAAGAAAAGAACGATGAGAACAAGCTGGCCTAGCTGGTCCTGCCTATGCGCATCCTGATCATCGCCGATGGGCGCAGCCCGATCACCCGCGGCTGGCTGGAAGGCTTGCTGGCGCGTGGGATTCAAGCCAGCCTCCTCTCCAGTTTCCCCTGCCCTCCCCCGCTTCCCGGGCTGGAGCACTTCGCCGTGCTGCCATTAGCCTTCAGCCAGTACGCGAGCAGCAGGAGCGCCACTACGCCGGGAAAGAGCGCTCCCCCGGGTGTGATGAAAAAGCTGGTGCGCCGCTTCCGCGCCTGGTTCCTGGCAGGGCGCTACCAATTGGGGCCGCTCTCCGTGCAGGCCAGCGCCGAGCGCTTCCGCCGCCTGGTTTCCGCACAACAGCCGGAGCTGGTGCACGCCATGCGCATCCCCTTTGAGGGCATGCTGGGGAGCTTCACCCCACCGGGGATTCCCCTGGTCGTGTCGATCTGGGGCAATGACCTGACCCTGCACGCCGGCGGTTCGCTGGGCATGGGCACCCTCACCCGCCGCGCGCTGCAATGCGCCGGCGGCTTGATCGCCGACGCCCGGCGAGATATCCGCCTGGCGCAAGAATGGGGCTATGCCGCCGAAAAACCCTGGTTGGTTGCACCCGGCGCCGGCGGGTTGAGCCTGGAACAAATCCGCGCAGTTGCCTGCCAACCGGTCGACGCGCTGCTCGGATGCACGTTGGGTGATACGCAAGCCCTGCTGGTCAACCCGCGCGGCATCCGCCCAGGCAGTGTGCGCACGGATACCTTCTTCCAGGCCTTGCCGCCTCTACTCGCGCGTTTTCCCGGCGCGCTGGTGGCTTGCCCATCCATGGCCGGTCAGCCGGAAGCGCTGCGCTGGATGAGGCGCCTGAACCTAGACGAAAATCGGGTGAAGCTGTTGCCCACCCTGTCTCAACCGGAGTTGTGGAGCCTCTTCCACCGCTCACAAGTATTCGTCTCCATCAGCCAACACGACGGCACGCCCAATTCGTTCCTGGAGGGCATCGCCTGCGGGAGTTTCCCGGTGGTGGGTGACATCGAATCTTTGCGGGAGTGGATCACTCCCGGCGTGAACGGGCTGCTCGTCCCACCGGACGAACCACTCGCGCTGGTCGAAGCCATCGCCTCCAGCCTGGCGGCTCCGGCTTTGCGCGCCAATGCCGCCGCGCACAATGCGCGCCTCATGGAACAGCGCGCGAACGCCCCGCAGGTGATGCGCTCCGTCGAAGCCTTTTACCGCGCACTGCTCCGCTAGCAGCGCCTTGAGCGCCTAATACGACTGGCCCCTTCGATAACCTGGGACGCGGTTGCGGTGCCGGTAACTGCCGCCGTGCCCGGCCAAATCGACCAACAAGCCGGCTCCCAGCACAATCCATTCATAGCCCATGACGCCCCCTGGGGAGACGTACAGGTAAGCCAGCGTCGTCCACGGCAAGAATATGCCTCCCAGCAACGCCCAAGCCCAGGTGGGGAGGACAAAACCCGGCAAAATCCAGCCCTCGAACGCCTGTGCAAAGCGCTGCGGATCCGTCAGCCACCAGTACAAAATGCCGATACGTGAGATGAAAACCAGTACGAGCGTAGTGATGCAGCACATATTTCCTCCCTGATCGCAGTATCACCCTTAGGCGGGTTTCTTCACGGGCAGCTTGTTCTTCTGTTGTTCCTTCTTCTTTTCAAGCTGTTCCTGCTTTTGCTTGCTTGCCTTGTTCTTATCCTTCTTACTGCCTCTTTCACCCATCGCATGTCTCCTTTTTGAGTAGACTCCAATGATCCGGTAGGGGAAGCAGCCCGGGGGCGCCTCGTATGCATTGATTATAGTCTCACATGGCTTAATCGAATGATATAACCGGGTAGCTGTTCAGGTCGAGGGGGAATGTGGCTTTCGGGAACAGCGAGCTGGATCCGTTCGCCTTACTTGACTGAACCTTCAACCCATTTGGCAGCTCACGCACCCTGTATCTACCCAACTACTGGACTACGCGACTAACGATTACCCGACTACATGCTCACCGGATTGAAATTCGTGTCCCGATCATAATAGTCCTCGCTCTCCACGCGCTTCAAGTAGTTCACCACCAGGTACGTCAACGGCGTCGCCAGGGTTTCGTAGGCCACTTTGAACAGCCATTGCGACAGCACCGTCGTCCCGATTTGAGCCGGGGAAAGCATCCCCGAGAATGCAATCGTTATAAACACCGCCGAATCGGCGCCCTCACCCACGATTGTGGAAGAGATCGTGCGCAGCCACAGGAATCTGCCTTGCGTCCTCACTTTTAGCCTGGCCAACACGTAGGCATTGAGGAATTCGCCCACCAGGTAGGCGCAAAAGGACGCAACCAGCAGCCGCGGGGTGAAGCCCAGCACCGCCTGGTAAGCTTGCTGCGCTTGCGCCGCGTCGCCGAAACTGCCGATCGACCAGAAGGGAGCCGCCGGCAGCGCCCCCCCGATCCAGATGGCCAAAACCGCCAGCAGGTTGCAGAAGAATCCCGTCCAGATCACCCGGCGGGCGTGGGCGTAGCCGTACACCTCGGTCAGGATATCGCCGAAGATGTAGGCCACCGGGAACAGCACCACCGCCGCCGGCAGCACCATCCCGCCGATGCGCACCAGCTTGACCGCGATGATGTTAGAAACGATCAGCGTGGTGACGAATACCGCCGTCACCAACGGCAGCCACCGGTACGTTTTGCGCGGTACCCCCGCTTCAGGCATGCCGGTCTTCGTCCTCACCGCTGGCGGCCAACTGAACCGGCGGCTGGCTGCGCTTCATCCATTGCTCGCGCGCAGCGGGGGTTTTGGTGTACTCGGCTTGCACGGTAATGCCGATCCCCCCACGAACGTTGAAGAGGCCGGTCACCTGACACCAGTGCGGCTCAAGGGTTTTGACCAGGTCATCGAGGATCAGGTTAACCACATGCTCGTGGAACGCGCCTTCGTTGCGGTACGACCACAGATATAACTTGAAGGACTTCGATTCGACCACTTTCG
>JAQTMA010000223.1 GCA_028714615.1 Anaerolineaceae bacterium
GGAAGCCGGGGGCGGTGTGGGATGGAGGGGGCAGGTTTCCCGGCGTTGGGGGTGAGCAACAGATTCAATTGGTTCACAGAACGTTGATCGTACTCGCACTTACCACACAGATCGCACACCCGGGCCGGGAAATCAGGGACGGTGATCAGTTCATCCGCCAGCCAGGTGAAGTAGGTGACGCGTTGAAAGCGCATCTGACCGGCCTGACATTCCATGCAAGGAACCGTCTGATCCGGGAGAGATGGTTGGTTGTTATCCAAGTTAAGCCTGACTTTCTAAGGGATACAATTGTGCGCGAAGACCGCGTATTCATTCATTGTTATTTGCAGCGATCGCAGTGTTGGGATGCTCGATCACCTGGAATTCTTGTAATGGCCAATAGATCAAGAGCGCTTTCCCAACCACATAATTCAAAGGAACAAAGCCCCAACTATGCGAATCGGAGGATTGGTTGCGGTTATCTCCCAAGACGAACAGGGAATCGTTGGGTACCGTCCAAGTGCCCGGATAGGCGGGTGGGGCGGCAATATATGGTTCATCCAATGGGACGCCATTGACGGTCACCTTGCCGTTTTGCACGACGACCGTATCACCTGGGCGGCCGATGACCCGTTTGACGTAATCTTCCGTAGGATTACGAGGGTAGTGGAAGACGATAATATCTCCGATTTCCGGTTTTCCCAACTTATAAGCAATCTTTTCAACCAATAGGAACTCACCGGGATTTAGGGTCGGCTTCATACTAATATTCTCGACACGCACCCGAGCAGAAACCGCGTTGATCCCGAAAAACAAGATTAAAGCCAAAAGGATGGTTTCAATCGTGTCAATGGCGTAATTCAAACACCCCGAACGCGGTTTATTCTGGGTTGGCTCGGGGATTACTTCTGATTGGAAATTTTCCAATTAAACCTCCAGTCTCTTATTCAGACCTGAAAAGATTATAAAACGCCTTACCAGCATGCACAAGGGGGAATATCCCCACCCGAAGAGGTGCATGAACCGCTCCAACGGGCGAAGTTCCTCGGAATGAGATGCTTGAGGCTAGCGACGAGGCCGCATGATGATGCGGATGGGTGTGCCGATGAATCCATATTCCGCGCGGATGCGGTTTTCCAGGAAGCGGATGTAGGTGAAGTGGGCAAGCGATGGATCGTTGACGTAGATCAAGAAGGTGGGTGGGTCGCTACGCACCTGGGTGCCGTAATACATGCGCAGCGAGCGTCCAGCGTGAGATGGGGCGGGGTGGTCGTCCTGGGCATTCTGGATGACGCGGTTTAATTGCGAGGTGGTCAAACGCGCCAGCCGTTCTTCCTGCACGCGCAAGGCCAGCGGCAACACCTGGTCAACGCGCTGCCCGGTCTTGGCTGATATAAATAATACCGGCACATAATCCATGAAGTTCAGTTCTTTACGGATGTGGTCCGTGTAGCGGGTCATGGTATCGTTGTCTTTTTCGATGGCATCCCACTTGTTTACCAATACCACGGCGCTCTTCCAGGCTTCGAGGATAAAACCAGCGATGTGTGTATCCTGGGAGTTGACGCCCTCAGCCGCATCGATCAACAGGAGCGAGACATCGGCTCGTTCGATGGCTTTATGGGTGCGCAGAACGCTCCATTTTTCGACGCCCGGCTCGATCTTTCCCCGCCGGCGCATCCCGGCCGTGTCGATCAGGGTGATCGGAAGACCGTCGTATACCATCATCGTATCGACTGCATCCCGGGTAGTCCCGGCGATGGGGCTGACGATGGCGCGCTCTTCACCCACCAGATCGTTGAGCAGGCTGGATTTGCCGACGTTCGGCTTGCCCACGATGGCAATCTTGACCGTTTCGTCGTCTACCGCCTGGTCAGGCGTGGGGAGCACAGCCAGCAGTGCATCGAGCAGGTCGCCCGTCCCAGTGCCGTGGATCGATGAGATCGCAAACGGTTCACCCATGCCCAGTTCGTAGAATTGCCCGGCAGCGTTACGGGTGATATCGCTGTCAGCTTTGTTCACAACCAGGAGTATCGGAGGGTAGGGCTGCTCATCGCGCTTTTTTTGGCTCTTGCGCAGGATGTTCGCGACTTCCTGGTCAGCCGGTGTAACCCCGGAAGAGGCATCCACCACAAACAGGATGGCGTTAGCCTCATGAATGGCTACCTCGGCTTGCATGCGGATCTGGCCGATGTAATCGGCCGAACCAATCGAAAGGGGGTCTTTACCACCGGTATTCGGGTCAATCCCACCGGTATCTACAATTTGGAAGGGGACGCCAGACCACTCCGCATCTGCCAAAAGGCGATCGCGGGTTGTTCCAGGGATTTCATCTACGATCGATAATGGCTCTCCAGCCAAACGGTTAAATAACGTACTTTTTCCAACGTTCGGTCGTCCAACCAGGGCGACGACAGGCTTGCTCATGAATTCACCTCAAGGTCTTTTGGTAGGGGTTGGCGTGGGCGCTTTGACGATGGTTACTTCCAGGGTTGCAGGGAGGATCGAGACGACACGCAAGTCGGTGTTGGTTAATTGGATGGTCGGGGTGACCTGGAAAGTACCGAGACCTTTACCGGTCAAGTCGACCTGGACGTGGAGATCTCCGCCAGTGAGCGTATCCAAAACGGGAAGCGGACCAGAGAGAATAACATCCACGCTGCTCGGAGAAAAAACTGCACTGAGGCCCGGCGCAAGACCGGCGGCCTCCACCGCCAGACTGTTGATGGTGACGTTGCTATCGATGGAGGTGATCCCCACCTGGACCAACACATATTGATCCCCTTCGACTTTTACGCCATCCGGCAAGTTCAATTGAACCCGTACATCCAGGTCGTTTTTTGCGGCATCGATATTGACCGGGTCGGTTTCCACGAAACCGGGCAGGTTGTTAACCCGTTGTGGATCAGTCGAAGACACCGTGACAGCCAACGGGAAGACGGAGATATTGGTCACCCGATACCCGCTGGCCACCTGACCGGTGACCACCACTTTTACCGAGACGGTGCGGAAGCCGTAGCGCTGGTTGATCGGCAATTGGATGTCGATCTTCTCAGGGCTTAGTGTGACACCGGTTACCAGGTTTTCACCGCTGTCGAGCGGCTGCAGCGTGATAGTGCGGGCAATGCTTTCGTGCACCTGCGCCAGATCCAGGGTAGCGCGGACTTCCTGGACGCGGGTGGTTTGTGATTCAGGCCCGGACACGGTCACGCTGGTAGCGCTCAAGGAGGGTGTGCCAACCTGGTAACCGATGGCCGGCTCTCCCAGGGAAACCAGGTGGACGGGGAGAGTTTTCGAAACCAGTTTCTCCAGGGTGACACTGATCGTCTGGGGCGAAACACTGATGATTTCAGCCGGTCGCACACTGATGTTCGGTTCCACGCGCACCGAATGCGTCCCTGCTGAAAACCCGGAGAGGTCAACCGTGGCAGTCACCAGGTTGTCTTCATTATTCAAGCGGGTCCAGACCGAGTATAGCGGAGCGTTGATGGTGACGATGACTTGCTTGGGATTCTCATTGGTCAATACGGTACCAGGATCCTGACCGATGATCTCTACCGGGACAGGGCGCGGATAGATCTGTTCCCGGTTGGGGTCTGCCTGAGTAACCGAGGTAATCCAAACCGCAATCGCGAGGACCAGGGCGAAAAGCAGAGTGGGTAAGGTGCGGGCAAAGCTGCGTAACAGGTTCAGCATCTCAATCGTCCTCCCGCGGGTTTTTGCCCCGGTCGGCGAAAAGACGTTCCATAAATGGGATTGGACCCAGATTCGCAGGTTTGTAGAACGCTGAGAGGATATTCTCCAGACGTTCCGGGTCGAGGCGGCGGATCATCCGCCCGGAATGCGCTATTGAGATCGAGCCGGTCTCCTCGGAGACGACAACGGCGATGGCGTCGGTGGCTTCGGAGATGCCCAATGCGGCGCGGTGGCGCAACCCCATCTGGTGGCGTTCAGGCGAGCGCGCTAAAATGCCGGAGGCAGACAGCGGCATGACGCAACTGGCGGCCATCACGCGGTGATTGGCGATGATCACGGCTCCATCATGGAGGGGAGTGTTTGGATAGAAGACTTGCAAAAGCAGCTCAGGGGTGACGAGGGCATTCAGTTGCACGCCCGTGCGCATGTATTCTCGCAGGTTGTCGCTGCGCTGGATGACGATCAACGCACCGTGTTGGCGAGCTGAGAGGCGCCCCGACGCAGTGACCACGGCCCGGATGACCTGCTGGATGGCGGTCTGTTCGGCATTTCCCCCGCGCGGTAAAATCACCCCAGCGCCCGAACCCGCCCGGCCGAGACGTTCTAAGGCGCGACGGATCTCGGGCGCGAAGATGACTGGGATCGCGATTACCAGGGAGGGGAGGGTGGTGCGAATGAGCCAGGAGAAGGCCGGTAAACTGACCAGGCTGGTGAGCAGGCTGAGCAAAGCGATCAACAGCACCACCCCACGCAGCAATACCATCGCCTGGGTATCGCGTACCAATAATAGGATCGCAAAAAACACCAACGTGACCAGGGCGAGGTCAAGCAGGCTGAGCCAGCTCAATCGCTGGAATATGAGAGTAAGTTCGTCGACGAGGCCCGTCACCCTAGATTCCCTGATGGTATTACCCGCAATGGGCGTGGGGCGCTTATCCGGTTTATGTGTTCTGCCCTGGGATCGCACCCCATAGAGAAGATGATACCATCCTTCCCGCGATTCGGGCGGGCATTCTTAGATGGGTCTTAATATTCGATCATGGCGCAACTGTTTGAACAACAAAATGCTGCCATTGGGCTGGCTCTCTGCGGCAGCTTCCTGCCAGGCTTGTACGCCTAATCCGTTCGCCGTCCGAGGGGCGTAGCCGAGCCCCTTCCACAAAGCTTCCTGGCGAGCCAGGTCCGGGGGAACGAATACCAACGAGGCTTCGCATTGCAGGTCCTTCGAGGCACGTTCCATTTCTTTCATCAAGGCCGGGATGGCATCCGTTGGCTCGATGCGGGGATCCAGGTATAAGTCGGTAGTACGGGAGACGAGGTTCTCGACCTGCCAGCCGATGACGCCAACCAGGTGATCATCTTGCTGCAACAGTAAAAACGCCTTTTCGCCGAAGGCGGCCATGATATCCGAACGGTCAAGCTTTTTATTGTTTTTGTGCAATTGCGTAATCAAAGCAGCGATCTCTTCGGAATCACGCGGCCGGCCGCGTTGGACGATGAATGCGCCTTGCGCTGCCGGTCGGGCGGCTGCCGGAGCGGGTTCCCCTACCGGGAAGAGAGCCTGCCAGGCAGCGGCGACCTGCCGCCAGGTGTCTTCGAAAGAACCCTGGTTTTTGATCACTACATTCGCGGCCGCGACCTTTTTTTCTTGAGGCGCCTGGGAAAGAATGCGTTGGCTGGCCTCCGCCTCGCTCATCTTGCGATTCAGGATCAAGCGGGCCATTTGTACCTGGGTGGGGGCATAGCTGACCCAGATGCTGTCGCAGTCCCTGGCTAGATCGGATTCCAGCAGCTTGATGGCCTCGATGGCTACCACCGGCTGGCTGGAGCGCTGAACGATCAGGCTGACAGCCTGGCTCACGAGCGGATGGACGATGCCTTCCAGGACGGCCAAGGCTTGCGGATCGGAGAAGACGACGTTTGCCAGACGCGCGCGTTCGATCTGCCCATCGGGGGCGAGGATCCAACGCCCGAACATTTCAACCACCGGTTTATACCCAGGCGCGGCTTTGGCGATGGCCCGGTGCGCGAGGGCATCGGCGTCTATGCCATAAGCGCCTAGATGTTCCAGCATACGCCTGACCACACTCTTGCCAGTGGCAATGTTCCCGGTCAAGCCAATGACGAATTTCCCCGGCCATTTGTTGCTCACGGTTGCTCCTTTACCTGGATTTCCCAATCACCTTCGATGAATTCATTTTAGCCTTGGGCTGTCAGAATGTCAAAGGGAAGCGCCGCCTGTCGCCTTACAGTTGGTTATCGGTCTGGAAAGGCAAGGATGAAGGATGAAGGGGGGCAAAGAAGCAAAAGGAATGGGATAAAGAATCTGGACACGGATTGAAGGGATTAGGTGAGTCGGCAGTTTCTTGACAAAAGCAAGTGCGTCCGGTAGAATGTGTTCGCTCCAAAAGGTGATGCCGAGATAGCTCAGTTGGTAGAGCATGCGACTGAAAATCGCAGTGTCGCCAGTCCGATTCTGGCTCTCGGCACTAAAACCACCCATAAGGAGAGAGACCTCCTTGACCCATTTTCACGGTCAAGGAGGTCTCTTGTTAATTGTGCGAAGTTCCTTTATCTGCGCGCTAGCTTTTCGATACTCGCGCGGTGCTCCTGGTAGTGCTCGTACGTATTGCCAATGATCCAATTGATTAGTGGTCGCCGTTTGGGATCCTGCGGATCGAGTTGCCGCATTATCTCCTCGAAAGACATTCCTGCGAGATCCGCAAGCACGGCCTGATGAGATTGGTCGAGCTCGGCCAGAATATCCGCCACGCTGCGGTCCTTGTTATGTTCAAAGAGGATCGCGTTGATACCATCCTCATCGGCATGGTTGAGAGTTACTGCATCGATCCCCATGGCTTCATCGGTGGGGCGCCCCCGCAGATACGCCAGGCGCATGAAGCTTTCCCAGGCCGTCAGGTGCGCCAGGTTATCCTTGATGGACCGCCCTCCCGTGTCTGGTACACTCATTTGCTCGTCGCTCAACCCGGCGTAGGCTTGCCCTAATGCATCCCATTCCCGCTGGATGCGGGCGAGCAGCTCGGCTTTGTCGCGCGGTGGATTGCTGGTATCTTCCTGAAGATCTTC
>JAQTMA010000224.1 GCA_028714615.1 Anaerolineaceae bacterium
AAGGGGTAACTCCTGAAGCCATTCGAAGTAAAGCCGGGCGAAAGGACAGCTCCCAATCGTTGTTCGAGCCTCCGGGGACGAACCGGTAGATTGCCCATACGAAAGCGATGAGAAGGAGAGCGCCAAGGCCTATGAAGAACAGCTTTTGTCGATTGGATAGTGGTGCTTGGATGCCAGCCGCGATTGTTTTCATATGGATCCGCCAATGCTTATCACACCTGGCTTATCACAAAAATTATCCAAATAAGATAAAGTGGTGATAATCAGAGGAGTTCAGATCTCGATGCCTAAAATCTACAATTGTGGATGGATCTGGAAGAAAACAAATTGCAATCCCTGCATGGGTATCGGCAGCCAATCTAAAATCAACAATCAGCAATCATCAATTAAGGAGTGGGCCCGGAAGGATTCGAACCTTCGACCAAGCGGTTATGAGCCGCGCGCTCTGCCGCTGAGCTACGGGCCCGGCGTGTAAAGGATGAAGGATGGAGGATAAATGATGAATCAAGAGCCTGGCGATAGCCTTCTTTTCATCCTTCCGCCTTCATCCTTCATCCTTTAAAAGAGCGGGCGATGGGGCTCGAACCCACAACCATTAGTTTGGAAAACTAATGCTCTACCATTGAGCTACACCCGCGCTGACCAACATGATTATACACGATCTCTTCGCAGTCGTGAATATTTTTGCTTGACGAAACATGCCCACCCTTCCCGGGAACACGACCCCCGCCTATAATACCCAGGCACGCATCCTTTCCCCAGGCAGGTCCCCTTTGGACGAATCCCCCGCGCAGAGCCATTTCAACGCCAAACGCACCCCACCGATCCGAGAATGGGTTGACATCTCCTGGAAAACCGCGCGAGATTACGGTCTGATCCTGGTGGGAGCGCTGATCCAGGCAATCGCCATGCGCTTGTTCTTGATTCCTGGCGAGTTGGTCAGCGGAGGCATCAGCGGCGCAGCCCAGTTGATCAACTCCTATACCCACTGGCCAATTGGCCTGATGGTCTTCATCGGCAATGCCCCCCTTTTCTTGATCGGTTGGCGCTTCCTCGGTGGTCCGCGCTTCGCCTTCCGGACGGCGGTGGCCGTGACTGCGTTCTCGCTCTTCACGGACCTGTTGGCTTTTTTTATTCCTCCTAGCGGGATGGTGCAAGACCTGGTGCTGAATGCGTTGTACGGTGGATTATTGCTTGGAATCGGCCTGGGTATCGTCTACCGCGGTCAAGGCACCAGCGGCGGGAGTGACATCCTGGGTCGGGTGCTAAACAAGCACTTGCACGTCCCCATCACCCAGGCCTACCTGCTAACGGATACTATCGTCGTCCTGGCAGCCGGATTCGTATTCGGCTGGGAGCGAGCCCTGTACGGCCTGGTGATGATCTACGTCTCCGGGCTTGCGGCTGAGGCGGCCTCGGAAGGCACAGACGTCTTCCGCACTGCGTTGATTGTCACCAACCAGCCGCAAGCCGTAGCCGATAAGATACTGGATGTGCTCGAGCGGGGTGTGACTATCTTGCCCGGGACGGGGGCGTACACAGGGGAAGAGCGCCCTGTGCTGTATTGTGTTGTCACACGGGCCGAGGTCAACCAGCTCAAGGTGCTGGTGCGCGAGGCCGATCCCAAAGCCTTCATGGTCATCGGATTGGCTCACGAAGCCTTGGGAGAAGGATTCCGGCCGCTGAAATAGCTTGATGCAATTTGCATTTTGTGGGCTTTAAGCTATATTTATGGAAACCTAATTCCAATAGAACCGATCAGTGGGCACGAACTGAACAACCTGTGATTTCAACCTGGCATTGGGAGCCAACTACAGAACTACTTGACCACGGAACTACCCAACCACCCAACTACCAAACCCCGAGACATTCCGATGCCCTCTCCAATCCCCGACACCGTTCTCTCATGCACCCAATGCGGGGGTGAATTGCACCCCGACGAAGGGCAGATGTTCCTCACCTGCCCATACTGCGGCGCCACAGTTTTCCTGGACAAGTCGCGCGTAGTATTTCACTGGTACCTCGCTCCGACGATCAACGAAACCCAAGCCCGTGAAGCCCTGGCCCGCTGGATGGCCGGCAACCAAACCGTCAAAGACCTGGATAAAAAATCCCAGGTCACCAGCCAGGCTTTCCAGTTTTTCCCGATGTGGTATTTCAAACAGAACGTGCAAGGCCGGGATCAAATCGAGCTGCAACCGGCAGCCGCCACTTCGGTAACCGAGCTTCGCCATCTGCCACTCAGCGCCGGCGACCTGCGTAAGGTTGACCCGTCGATCGAGAATCAATCGGTTGAGCCCACCGTCCCGATGGAGGCGGCGCTAGGTTGGACTGCCTTAGGCGCACCGCAAACGGCGGCGGCGTCCCCGTCAGGCCAGGTGCTAGAGAGCGCCCTTGTGCACATCCCCCTGTTTACCTTCAAATATGTGTATAACAACCAGACCTACACGGCTGTGGTGGAGGCTGCCACCGGCAAGGTCTTGGCCAATATCTACCCGGCAAAAGCAGAAGCGCCTTACCTGGTGGCGGGTGGCATCACCGCCGTCGTGTTTCTGTGCCTGGCGACCATCCCACTCTTTTTCAGCGGCTCAAGAAGTGGCACAGGGGTGGGGTTGCTGGTGTGCGCCGGATTAGGGCTGATTGCAGCGCCCATTTTGTTTGCCCTGGCAGCCTGGGTTGCAGCCAAAGTATAAGAGAGACTCGCGATGAGTGATCCAGCACCTTTACAAGGTTTGAGTTGCCCGAAGTGCGGGGGCATGGTGGCTATCCCTGAAGGGCAGGTAATTGTACACTGCCCGTTTTGCGACCTGCGATCGATTGTCCGAGGAGAACGCGGCGTGCGCCATTATCAGGTTCCCTGCCGGGTGGAGCAGAACCAAGCGGTGGCTGCCTTTCAAAAATTCCTGGGCGGGAACCTGGCTATCGCACGAGACGCGGCTCGGGCGTCTACCCTGAGCGAGGCTTTTGTCGTCTATTTGCCGTTTTGGGCGGCCTGGGCGCGCATCATGGGTTGGGCTTTCGGGGAAGTCCAGGTAGGCAGCGGAGACCACCGCCATTACGAGTCGCGCGAAGTCCGCCTGGCGGAAGAGATGAGTTGGGATGGGGCAGCCTGCGATGTTGGCGAATTCGGGGTGACCAGCGTGCCGCTCAACGAGCAGCAAATGGAACCGTTCCAACCAGATGTGCTGCACCGCAGCGGCATGGTCTTCGAACCGGTGGGCTCGATCTCAGAGGCAACTACCGCGGCTGAAAACACCTATCAGAGGCGCATCCAGGGTAAGCTACGGCTAGACCGCACTTCACAACTTTTCACTCGCAGCGTGCGACAGCGTTTCGGAATGGTTTATTATCCCTTGTGGATCGTCCGGTATTTGTATCGCGGGCGCGCCTTCCAGGTAGCCGTGGATGGCAGCACCGGTAAAGTGTTGTACGGCAAAGCGCCCGGCAACACGTTCTACCGGGCGGCTGTGCTGGTAGGTGGGATGGCGATCGGGGCACTGGCAGCCGTCGACATCCCCGCGGCCATCCTTTCCGGAAGAGGCGATAACACTGCGATTGGCGCGCTGGTTATCTTCCTGATCGGTTTGGGGATCATGTATGCCTCTTATCGAGCGTTCCGCTATGGCGAACAGTACGAGTACCGCAACGCGCCCAGAGACTTGAGCAACATCACCCAGCAGATGGGCGGGATTGGCAAACTCATCGACCTGGTGGGGAGGTAGTATGGCTGATGCAATCCGCTTGATCCCACTGGTATGTTACCAATGCCAGACGGCCATCCCGGCCGGAGTTGATGAAGTGGCCTGGGCTTGCCCACAATGCGGCGCCGGCCTGCTGCTTTCAGAAGAGAAAGGCACCAGCCCATTGCAAGTGCGTTTCTCCAGCAGTATCCCGTCTGGAGCGACCGGCTGGCCATTTTGGGTGGCCCGCGGAACGGTTGCGCTGCGCCAGCGGCTGATCTATGGAGGCGGGGACCAGGGAGGCCAGGCGCGCGAGTTCTGGCAGGTTCCCCGGCAATTCTGCATCCCGGCCTTCGCCTGCACCCTCGATCAGATGGTCGAGCAGGGCACCCGCATGCTCATGCAGCCGCCGGCATTACAAGCTGGGTCACCAGCCGCTTTCCACCCGGCCGTGACCCACCCAGATGACGTGCAGGTCTATGCGGAATTTATCGTCCTCGGTGCCGAAGCTTCGCGTAAAGATAAATTGAAGAATGTGGATTTCACCCTGTCGCTCGAGCCGCCTGAACTATGGGTCTTACCTTGAAAGAAGGAAGAAGGCAATAAGGCGCCAAGGCAACAAGGGAATAAGTCAATGAACGACCTGGCATTGAGCAACCAGACAACCCGGATCATAAATCACAAATCAGCAATCTACAATCAAAAATCATATGCCTCCTTTCTATCTCGGTAAACAATTTGATCTCTCCCAGGGGAAGACACTGGACCAGGTCATCGGTTATGACCCAGCAGACTTGACGACCCACGGTTTTGTAGTCGGCATGACCGGTTCGGGAAAAACCGGCCTGTGTATCGATCTCCTCGAAGAAGCCGCCCTGAACCAGGTTCCGGCCATCATCGTGGACCCCAAAGGGGACCTGACCAACCTGCTGCTGCACTTTCCTAATCTTGCTCCGGCGGACTTCCAGCCATGGATTGACCCGGAAGCGGCCAGAAGGTCCGGAGAACCCGTCGAAACGGTAGCGGCCGAGACGGCAGCAATGTGGCGCAACGGCCTGGCGCAGTGGGACATCCAACCTGACCGTATCCAGGCGCTGTCGCAGGCGGCATCTTTTGCCATCTACACCCCGGGGTCCGAGGCGGGATTACCGGTCAGCATTCTGGCCTCGCTCAAGGCGCCAGCGCTCTCTTGGGATAGTAATAAGGAAGGGCTGCGCGATAAGATTGGGTCGACGGTGATTGCTTTGCTCGGCCTGGTGGGCTATAAAGATATCGACCCGGTGCGTTCTCGCGAGCACATCCTGCTTTCGAATATATTCGAGAACGCCTGGAGCCAGGGCCGTGACCTGGACCTGACGGAGCTCATTTTACAAACCCAAACACCGCCTTTCGATAAACTTGGCGTTTTTCCGGTTGATAAATTCTTCCCACCGGAGGACCGATTCCAACTGGCCATGCTGCTGAATAATTTCATGGCGGCGCCGTCCTTTCAGGCCTGGATCGAAGGCCTCCCCCTCGATCCGGCTTCCCTGCTCTACAATCCCGACGGAAGTCCACGCCATTCCGTCTTCTACCTGGCGCACCTGGATGAAACCGAACGCATGTTCTTTGTCACCCTGCTCTTCTCGGCGGTCGAAGCCTGGATGCGCACCCAACCGGGGACGACCGGGTTAAAAGCCATCCTGTATTTTGACGAGATTGCCGGGTATCTGCCCCCGGTTGGCAATCCGCCTTCGAAGACGGTGCTGCTGCGCATGCTCAAGCAGGCGCGCGCGTTCGGGGTTGGCCTGCTGTTGGCCAGCCAGAACCCGGTCGATATCGATTACAAGGCGCTTTCCAATGCCGGCACATGGCTGATCGGCAAGCTACAAACTGACCAGGACAAGCAGCGTTTGTTGGACGGGTTGGAGGCTGCAGCGGGCGGGATCGACCGCTCCAGCATGGATAAGTTGATCTCAAACCTGGGCAAGCGCGTGTTCTTGCTGCACAACGTGCATGCCAAAGCCCCCATCGTATTTCAAACGCGCTGGTCGATGAACTACCTGGCCGGTCCGCTGACCC
The DNA here is from genome assembly GCA_028714615.1 of Anaerolineaceae bacterium. Next base: position 5,742 of record JAQTMA010000224.1, read on the forward strand.
GGGTGCAAATCCCTGCCTTGAACCGGTTGGCAGAAGCTCATGCCTCCGCCACGCCGGTCGCGGCGACAACACCCGCCCAACCCGCGGCGCAAAATATCAATGTTCCTCCCGCCAGTCCAGTAAGCTTTCCGCAAACACCTAACCCGGTTGCTCCGCCGCCAGTCCAGGCGCCCGCCCCACCAGCAGCGCTAGGATCGCAGACCAGGCCCGCTGTTCCCAGCGGGGTGGATGAGTATTTCTTCCCGAATAACCTGACCCTCTCCGAGGCGTTGCAATCGGCTGGAAAGAGTATGTCTTCGCAGGCCAAGAATCTTGGCTTGATGTATCGCCCGGCCCTGGCTGCCCAAATGGAAATTCGCTATATCGATCGCCGCTACAACCTGGATTTCAATCAGCAGCGGGCAGCCCTGGTGCATGACCCTGACCGGCGCGGCGCCATCCGCTGGGACGATCACCTGGTTAACCCCATCAATCCACAAAACCTGGATACGAAACCAACCTCGGAGGCGCGCTTTGCCAGCCTTGACCTGCCTTTCACTGACGCCCGCAGCATGACCACCATCCAGAAAGATTTCCAGGATTGGGTCTACCGCACCACCGAACTGAAGCTGCGATCCAATCCTACCCTCAAAGTCTTTAGCCAACCCGGAGGAGCGACAGCCGATTTCCAAAACCTGTGCAACCGGGCGGCTCAGCAGGCCGGCGAAGCCGAACTGGATAAGGTCAGCGGCGCTTATGATCGCAAGCTGGCAGCACTTCAGGATAAACTGGAACGCGCTCAGCAGGCCGTGGAGAAATACCAGGACCAGCTCTCTCAACGCCGCATGGAAGAGGTGGGGAGTGGCATTGAAACCGTGATGGGTCTGTTTGGCGGACGCAAGCGCCGGGTCACCACCACCCTGTCCAAGCACCGCATGTCCGAGCAGACCAGGTCGAATGTGGAATCGAACAAGAAACTAGCCGCCGAGCTGCAGAAAGATGTGGCTGCCTTGCAGGCTGAGAAGAGCCAGGCGCT
>JAQTMA010000225.1 GCA_028714615.1 Anaerolineaceae bacterium
CAGGGGAATTGGGATAGAATTATCGAACGATGCCTGAAAAGACGAAAGATAATCTTGATCTGGAGATTGAAAGAGAGATTCACGTCTCTTGGGCGGTGATCGCTTACAAATTCCTCTTCGGCCTCTTCGAGACCATATCCGGTTTTGGCATTCTCGTTTGGGGGGGAAAAGCGCATGACTACTTCCTGCGCGTCATCGCCAGGGAGTTGACCGAAGATCCCCATGACGTGCTGGCCACCCTGACCTTTCGGGTGCTCCCCAACCTCTTGGCGCACCATCTTTATCTGGCGATTTACTTGATTCTCTTGGGTTCAGCCAAGGTAGCGGGGGCGATTGGGCTGATCAAGCACAAGAATTGGGGGGTGGACCTGCTGGTCGGCCTGACCATCGTCATGCTCCCGTTTCAGGTGATCAATCTCCTCAATCATCCGGACGCCATCGAGACCCTGTATTTTTCCGTAGGCCTCTTGATTGCCCTCTACCTGATCAATTTCCGGCCCCGGGAATGGGTTTCCAGGATCACCGATCAAGTCAGGCGCCAAATGAAGAAGACCAATTGATAGGTCTCCGTCAGAACCCCATGATCTACATTATAATCTCAGCATGCGCAAGACCCTGCTTCGCATCTTCTTGGGGTTGGCTACATTAATCATCCTGGCTCTGATGGCCTACCAGCTTCCGGCGGTCAACGAGCGCTTCTCCTGGCGGGTGGAGAACCTGCGGTACCAGCTCATCGGCATGCTACGCCCTCCCAGCCAGGCGGTGTTCGTCCCGCAGCAGTCGGTGAACAGCATCGTCGAGGCCACCCTGCGGGCGTATACTCCCTCGGCGGCGCCGGTCTCCAGCGCCACTCCCACCGCCCCGGCGGCCACACCCAACGGCCCCAGCGAGACCCCCTCCGCCACGGCCACCCCCACGCTGACGCCGACCGCTATCCCTGCCAGGGTGGAGCTGAAGGGCATCCTCCACGAATACCAGAAATGGAACAACTGCGGCCCGTCGACCCTGTCGATGAACCTTTCCTTCTGGAAGTGGAAGGGTACCCAGTTGACCATCGCCGGGGAGGTGAAACCCAATCCGCGCGACAAGAACGTGATGCCCTACGAGCTGATGGATTACGTGCTGCAAAACACCCAAATGAGAGCGATCGTCCGCCCGGATGGGACCGTAGCGATGCTCAAGCAACTGGTCGCTGCCGGGTTCCCGGTGATGGTGGAAAAGGGCCTGGAGATCTCCGGGGAAGGCTGGATGGGGCATTACGCTGTGATCAACGGGTATGAGGACGGCAAAGCGCGCTTCCTGACCCAGGATTCCTACTCCCAGCCCGACGGGGCCATTTACCTGGCGGCGCCCTACTCCGTCTTCGCGGACAACTGGCGCGCTTTCAACTACATCTACCTGGTGGTCTACCCGCCCGAGCGCGAGGCTGAGGTGCAGGCTATCCTGGGCGTTGATTGGGACGAAGCCGCCAGTTACCGGAACGCTGCACAGCGCGCCTCGGATGAAGTCGCCAAACTGAGCGGGCGCGATCAGTTCTTTGCCTGGTACAACCGCGGCACCAGCCTGGCTGGGCTGAGCGACTACCTGGGGGCTGCCGCGGCCTACGACGAGGCCTTCAAGATCTACGCTACCATTCCGGAGAAGAAGATGCCGCGGCGCATGGTGTGGTACCAGACCGGCCCGTATTTCGCGTATTTCTACACCGGGCGCTACCAGGACGTGATCAATCTGGCCACAGTGACGCTGCAATGGGCCACCGAACCGGCCATCGAAGAATCCTGGATCTGGCGCGCCCGGGCGCGCGGCGCGTTGGGTGACGTTTCCGGCGCCGCGGACGACGCCCGCCAGGCCCTCAAATGGCACCCGGGGTTTGGCCCGGCCATCGAAGAGCTCGCCCAGTTGGGGCAAAACCCGTAGGATTTTAGATTTTAGATTTTTGATTGGCAACGAGGCATTGAGGCGATGAATAATGAGGTATGAGGTAACGAGGCGATGAGGGAATAGGTGATGCGGTAGCAAAGCGAGATATTCTCGAATTTCAAACCCATTCACCTCCCAGACGACAAGCCCACCCGACTACCGGCTACTCACTAACCACCAATCACTAACCACTAACCACTACCCACAAATCATTAGCGACAAATGACGAACGACGAAAGACTAATGAAGAACGACTACCTAACTAGCTAACTACTTAACGAATGCTCCGCATCCTTCACTTTGCTGACGCGCACATCGACATGATCAACCACGGGCGGCACGACCCGATCTCCGGGCTGCCGCTGCGCGTGTTGGATTTCCTCAAATCGCTGGATGTCATCGTAGACACCGCGATCCGCGAGCGGGTGGACCTGGTCATCTTCGCCGGGGACGCCTACAAAGACCGCACCCCGGCACCCACCTTCCAGCGCGAATGGGGCAAGCGTATCATGCGCCTGTCACGGGCGGGCATCCCGACCTTTCTGCTGGTGGGCAACCACGACCTCTCCCCCTCGCTGGGACGGGCCAACTCCATCCAGGAGTTCGATACCCTGGGTGTGCCTCACGTGCGCGTGCTGGCGAAACCCGAATTCTTGTCCCCCGTTGACCTGGAGGACCTGCCGCTGCAGCTCCTGGCGCTGCCGTGGATCTCGCGCTCGGCGCTGATGGCCAACCTGGAGCTGAGCTCGACCGACATCAACCTGGTCAACCAGGAGATCGAGGCGCGCCTGACGCGTATCGTGCAGGATTGGCTGGACCAGGCCGATCCCAGCCTGCCGGTGGTGCTGACCGCGCATGCCTCCGTCCAGGGAGCTGTGATGGGCGGCGAACGCAGCGTCATGCTCGGCAGCGATATGCTGCTACCCGGTTCGCTGGTCAAGGATCCGCGCCTGAGCTACGTCGCGCTGGGTCACATCCATAAACCCCAGGATCTCAACGAAGGCCGCCAACCTCCCGTGATCTACCCGGGGTCCATCGAACGAGTCGATTTCGGAGAAGCCCAGGACGAACGCTACTTCGTCATCGCCCACGTGCAGGCTGGCAAGGATACCCAGGTCGAGTGGCGCCGCTTGGAAGGTGTGCGCCCGTTCATCGACCGCACCATCCGCATCGAATCGGCGGAAAACGTCCCCGCTCAGCTCCTGGCGGCCCTGCCTGCCCCAGAGCAGATGCAGGATGCCATCGTGCGCCTGGTGGTGGCATACCCGCGCGAATGGGAGGGGCTTCTGGATGAGAACGGATTGCGCGAGCAGGCGGCTGGAGCCTTCGAGTTCCACCTGGTCAAGCGCCCGGTGATCGAAGCGCGCGGGCGGTTGAACTCCGACCAGCCGATCAACAGTTATTCCTCGTTGGAGCTGCTGGACGTGTACTGGCGCGCCAGCAACACCCGTCCCGAAGACATCCAGGCGCTGCAAGCGCTGGCCGAAGACATTCTGCGCGGCTTCCCGCCTCCTACCCTCTAATCACTAATCCATGATCCCACTCCACTTACGACTCAGCGGCTTTCTCTCGTACCGTGAACCGGTCGAGCTGGATTTCACCAGCTTCGATCTGGCCTGCATCTCCGGCTCCAACGGCGCGGGCAAGTCGTCGCTGCTGGATGCCATCACCTGGGCCTTGTTCGGGGTGGCTCGCAGGCGCGACGATGCAGTGATCAATTCCCGCTGCGATGCAGCCGAGGTAGTCATCGACTTCGAATACGAAGGGGGCGCTTACCGCATCCAGCGCAGCAAAAAACGCGATAAATCCGCGGACCTGCAGTTCTTCGTGTTGGCTTTGGATGGCGGCTGGAAGCCGCTCACCGAGAGCTCTCTGCGGGAGACCGAGCGCCGCATCCAGGACACACTGCGCATGGATTACGAGACTTTCACCAATGCCTCCTTTTTCTTGCAAGGCAAGGCCGACCAGTTCGCGCAGCAGCGCCCGAGCGACCGCAAGCGCATTCTGAGCAGCATTTTGGGGCTGGAAGTGTGGGAGACGTACCGTGTTGCTGCCTACGAACACCGCAAAGCCCTCGAACAGGAGGCCGGCCGCGTGGAAGGACGCCTGGGTGAAATTGACCAGGAACTGAGCGAAGAGAAGGTGCGCAAAAAACGCCTGGCGGAGCTGGAAGGCTTGTTGAAGACCATATCCCAACAACGCCATACCCAGGAGGGGGCGGTAGAAAACCTGCGGCGCCTGGTGGCTTCGCTGGAAGAGCAGCGCCGCCTGGTCGACTCGCTGCGCACCCGCCTGTCGGGCGCCCGCCAGATGCTGGATAAGCTCGCACGGCAGTTGGCCGAACGCCAGGCTGAACGCCAAACACACCTGCACGAGGTCGAACGCAGCGCGCAAATCGAGGCGGCTTTTGCTGATTGGCAGCGCTGCCAGAAGGACCTGGAAAAGTGGGAGCAACTGGCGCAAGGCTTCCGCGAACAAGATAAGAAGCGCTCTGAGCCGGTGACCGAGATCGAAGCCGAGCGCCGGCGCCTGGTGCAGGAGCGCCAGGCTTTGGAGCGGGATGAGGGGCGGGTGCGGGCTGCCCTGGTGGAAGAACCCACTTATCGCCAACAGTTGACGGCCATCGAACAGGCCACCCGCCTGGCGCGCGAGCGTATCGAGCACCGGGCTGAGCTGGACCGCCAGATGCGCGAGTTGCACCAGACGCAGGCGGATGCTAAAGCGGAAAACCCACGCCTCAAAGCGGAAATGGACGACCTGGTGGAGCGCATTCACCTGCTCGAGCAGGCGAGTGGCGCGTGCCCGACCTGCGGCCAGCCGCTCACTCCCGAAGAATGCCAGAAAATGGTGGTGGAACTCCGCGAAGCGGGCAAGGTCATGGGCGACCGCTTCCGGGAAAACACCCGGCTTCTCAAGCAGTATGAATCCCGCCTGCGCGATCTGGAATCCGAGCACACCGGCCTGGCTTCAGCAGAGAAGGAGCTGCGCGAGCAGATGCGCCAGTCCGACCAGGTAGCGGGGCGCCTGACGGCAGTCCAGCAGCTCTCCGGCGAGTGGGATGCGAACGGCGCTGTGCGCCTGGCGGAGGTCAACCGCGTGTTGGAAAGCGAAGCCTATGCGCCCGAAGCGCGCGCCCTCCTGGACGAAATCAATGAGGGTCTGAAAGCGCTCGGCTATGACGCCGCCGCTCACGATGCCACCCGCAAGGCCGAGCTGGCCGGGCGTAAATCGGCTGAACAGTTACGCCAACTGGAGCTGGCCCGGGCTGCTTTGGCCCCCCTCGAGCGCGAGATCGCCGGTTTGGAGGCCCAGGTGCGCACCCAGTCGGCCGAGGTGGAGAGTCAGCAGGCGGCCTATGACCAGGCTACCGAGAAATACACGGCTTCTTCCGCCGATTTGCCGGACCTCGAGGAGGCCGAGGCTCTGCTGATGGAGCTGAGAGAGAAGGAGAACCGGCTGCGCATGGATGTGGGAGCGGCGCGTCAGAAGGTCGCCGTGTTGAAGGATCTGCGAGCTCGCCAGGCCGAGTTGATCGAGCGGCGTGAAACGTTGAGCACCCAGGTGTCACGGCATAAGACCCTCGAGCGCGCCTTCAGCAAAGACGGGGTGCCCGCACTGCTCATCGAACAGGCGCTGCCCGAGCTCGAATCGCAAGCCAATCAAATATTGGACCGCATGAGCGATGGGAGCATGTCGGTGCGTTTCGAGACGCAAAAAGAATACAAGGACAAGAACCGGGCCGACTTGAAGGAGACGCTGGATATCGTCATCTCCGACGGGGCTGGGACACGCGACCTGGAGATGTATTCGGGCGGCGAGGCCTTCCGCGTCAACTTTGCCATCCGCCTGGCGCTGTCGCGCGTGCTGGCGCAGCGAGCCGGGGCGCGGCTGCAAACCCTGGTCATCGACGAGGGCTTCGGCAGCCAGGATGCGCAGGGTCGCCAACGCCTGATCGAGACGATCAACCTGGTGCGCAGGGATTTTTCCAAGATTCTGGTGATCACCCACATGGAAGAGCTCAAGGATGCCTTCCCGACGCGCATCGAGGTGGAAAAGACACCCCAAGGATCGTCTTTACGGGTAGTATAAGGCAGCCGAAAGGCCGGTACTTCTTTTATTCCAGGAGATGGCATCCCCTATGGCCGCACTTCAACTGATCGCTTTCGACGCCGACGACACCCTCTGGCACAATGAAACCCTGTATACCGAGACGAAGAATAGGGTGATTCGCCTGCTGGAGCGCTATGCCGCTGCCGAACAGGTCACTCGCGTTCTGGATGAGACCGAAACGCGCAATATGCGCCTGTACGGTTACGGAGCAAAAGCGTACACCCTGTCGATCATCGAGATGGCCATCTCGATCTCCGGTCGCCAGGTGCAGGCGACGGAGATCGAGCAAATCCTGCAATTTGGGAAACAATTGAGCACGGCGGAAATCCATTTATTGGATGGAGTGGAAACGGCGCTCAAGACTCTCTCCAGCCGGTACCCGCTGATGCTGATCACCAAGGGGGACCCGCTCGATCAGCAGGGTAAGCTGGATCGTTCCGGGCTGGCTGCATTTTTTCAATATGTCGAGATTGTGGGGGAGAAGACGGTCGAAACGTACCGGAAGATCCTCGATCGTTATCAAGTGAATCCACCGGGGTTTCTGATGATTGGCAATGCGCTGCGCTCGGACATACTGCCGGTGCTCCAACTGGGCGGCGCCGCGGTGTATATCCCCTATGAGCATACCTGGGCGCACGAGCTGCAGATCGACCAGGAGATTCCGGCCGAACATTTCCATACTCT
>JAQTMA010000226.1:0-3044 GCA_028714615.1 Anaerolineaceae bacterium
CCGCGACCCCAGTGCGGGCATTGGTTATGATTCTTCTGCTCTGGTTGGTCAGCCAACTTAGCGTCCTCAACCTGATAGCGGCAAACGTGCTCACCTGGCCGGTCGAGGAAGGGATACGCCAATACTATATCCGTACTGCGCTCAAATTTATCCGGCAGGTGAATCCCATCGTTATCGGCATCACCGGCTCCTATGGGAAAACCTCCACCAAAGAAATCCTGGCCCACCTGCTCGGTTCAAAATATGAAGTACTGAAAACGCCGCGTACCTTCAATACCATTTTGGGGGTATGCAAAGTTATCCGCGAGGAGCTCAAGCCCAGCCACGCGTACTTTATCGTTGAGATGGGCGCATATAAGCCGGGTGAGATCGCGCGCATCTGCCGCCTGGTCAAACCCAGGATCGGCATCCTGACGGCTATTGGCCCCCAGCACTTAGAGCGCTTCAAGACGATAGAGAACATTGCAAAAGCCAAATTCGAACTGATCCAGGCATTACCACCGGATGGGATCGCGATTTTCAACGGAGATGATGCCGCTTGCCAGCGTCTTGCGGAAAAATCCCGGGTCCGAACGTTGTGCTACGGTACTCAATCTGGCGTTTCCGTACCTGATCTACTGGGGAGTAACCTTGTCTTCAGCCAGAATGGGACGGAGTTCGTAATGACCGAGGAAGGACAAGCCGCTGAGCCGGCGCGCATACGTTTGCTCGGCCGGCACAACGTCTCCAATTCATTAGGCGCCAGCCTGGCTGCACTACAGTGTGGAATGACTCTGAAAGAAATTGTGCGAACCCTGACGACAATACCCCAATTGGAGCACCGCTTGCAGGTGGTACAGACAGGCAGCGGTATCATAACCATCGATAACGCTTATAATTCCAATCCGAGTGGCGCGAAGGTTTCCCTGGAGGTATTAGCCTCCTTTCAGGGAGGACGCAAGGTGGTGGTTACTCCTGGATTTGCCGAGTTGGGTGTTATTGAAGCGGAAGAGCACGCGAATTTTGGGCGTGTTGCCGCTCAGGTATGCGACCTGATCTTCTTGATCGGCGTCCCCGATCGCGTCAACCAGATTCTACGAGGAATTCGCGAGGCTGGATTCAATCCGGAACATGTCTTCTGTTTCCCCAGGCTTAACGATGCCCGCGTGAAAATGCGCGAAGTATTGCAACCAGGAGATGTGGTTCTGTTCGAAAATGACCTGCCAGATATATATTGATATCTATTAATGAACAAGTACTGGAACACGGATTATTCAGGTTTTACGGATAAAAACGGATAATACTGATAATATCAACAGTCCAACTAAATATATTGATCGAATACGTAAAGATCCAAGCGATATCCGGGTAACCCGTGTGTCAAGTTCTTTCAAAGAGGCAAGCGATGGCAAACGAACGCGTTGGAGTGATCTTTGGTGGGCGAAGTACCGAGCATGAAGTCTCAGTGGTGACCGGCATCCAGGTGATGCGCCTGTTGGCAAAGCGCCATGCGGTGATCCCGATCTATATCACCAAGGACGGCGCATGGTTCACCGGGAAGAAACTAACCGAGCTGGACTCCTACAAAGGGTTCAGTCCCAAAGATACGGCGCTGGAGCAGGTGGTCATTACCCCAGACACCGGCTTACGAGCCATCTTGAATCCGTTGCCTAAAGGCTTGCTCGATAAACCCAAAAAGCTTGAGCTAGACGTAGTCTTTCCAACAATGCACGGTATGAATGGCGAAGACGGCACTTTACAGGGATTGCTCGAGCTGGCCAACCTGCCCTACGTCGGGTCTGGGGTCCTTGCTTCGGCTATTTGTATTGACAAAGTCGCCACTAAGGTCGCCTTGCGAGGCGCCGGCATCCCGGTGCTGGATTACCTCGGGTTTTCCCGCGCCGAGTGGGAGCGCGATGAGGACTCCCTGGTGGCCCGAGTAGAAGCTATGTTCAGCTATCCGGTGATGATTAAGCCGGCCCGTTTGGGTTCCAGTATCGGCATCGCTGTAGCCCACAGCCGGGATGATCTGAAGTTTAACGTCAGTGTCGCCAGCCATTTCGATAGCAAAATCATCATCGAACGCTTCATTCGGGACCGACTGGAGATCAACTGTTCAGTGTTGGGGAATCTGGATCCGGTCGCTTCGGTGTGCGAGCAACCGCTCTCAAAAGAACAGTTCCTCAGCTTCGAAGATAAATATCTGCAAAACCAACGCGAACGGGGCATGGAGGGGGCCAAGCGCATCATCCCGGCGCCAATATCCTCCGAGATGACCCTGGAGATACAGCGGATGGCGATCCAGGCTTTCCGCGCAGTGGACGGGCGTGGGATCGCGCGCGTCGATTTCATCATTGACCAGGACAATGGCGAGCTGTACGTCAACGAACTGAACACCTTGCCGGGCTCCTTTTCCTTCTATCTGTGGGAGCCGACAGGAATCAACCCGGAGGAGCTGGTTGACCGGTTGGTTGACCTGGCTATGCAGGAATCACGGGAAAAGAATAAAACCAACTTCACCTCTGGGAATCAATTGTTCTCCCACTCCGATTTTCTGGGCCTTAAAAAAGCTTAGCGACCCGTTATTCATGAAGAGCTAACCGCAAATTTCGCGAAATTTGCGGTTACATCCTTTTGATGAGGATCTTTCGGAAACGACGGCCGTGCAAATCTGGGTCAACAATGGCCAGGTCCACGTGGTTTCTCCGGCGGAGATGGCGGTTGGCGCTGGGATGGCAGCCATTTGACGTTATACCTTATCGGATACGCCTGGCAAATCGATAGCATAAATCATTCGTTGCGGTGTAGACCTACACCGGCCACTCGGGAACCCCTCACTCAGGGCATTGGATTTCAATAAAGCGTACCCAGGCGATGATCTCTTTTACAGGAGGGAATTGACCGGACGATTCAACTCGCTCAACACTGAAGATTTCCCCATACCGATCCAAGATGTAAATCACAGTACCCGGTGATCGGACGTGCATCTGATCGGAAATAACCCGCCTGTGCTCATCGGCCAGGATGACGAAGTCGAGGTCGAGCTTGTCTTTCAGTTGCTCTGC
>JAQTMA010000226.1:3144-6667 GCA_028714615.1 Anaerolineaceae bacterium
CTCGATCAGGGGGTTGCCGCGGATATGCTCATGGTGATCACCCCGCAGCGCACGCTGGCCGAACCCTACTGGTCCGCTCTTCACCGTCCGGATATTCCGCCTGGCAGCCAACCTGAATTGTTGACTTTTGGTGGTTTGGCGCGCCGGATGCTGGCGCTGTTCTGGCCTCTGATCGCCAGGCCGGCGGGCTTCGTACACTATGAAGACCCCCCGATTTTCTTGACCCTCGAAACAGCCCAATACACGATGGCCCATGTGGTCGGACCGCTTTTCGTCGAGGGCTATTTTGATTCGGTGACCATCGACCGCAACCGGCTATACTCCCAGGTGATCGATAATCTTAATAAGGCGGCCGTGGTTGGGTTTCCGTATACGGAAATTGGCACTCGCTTGAAAGAAGCCTGGGGTGGCGCTTCATCGCAGGCGCATATCTATGATGATACTCAAGAATGCGCAGATCGTTTCCGGCGGCATTGCCTCGAGCATAATTTGCTGGACTACTCTCTTCAGATGGAAGTGTTCAGCCAATGTCTATGGGAGTTACCCGAGTATAAAACCTACCGGATTGCCCATACGCAGCACATCATCGTCGATAACCTAGAAGAGGACACCCCCGTATCCCATGATTTACTAAGTAGCTGGCTACCAGACCTACAATCGGCTCTTTTGGTCTATGACCATCAAGCAGGGTACCGCCGTTTTCTAGGCGCTGACCCAGAACATGCGCTTCTTTTACGGGACCAATGCCCGAACCAGGTGGCTTTTACGCAATCGTTCGTGATCTCAACCGGACTCGACATGCTCTCAAATGAAATCGGGCAGACCCTTGGGCGGCGGTTGGGACCTGCAATCTCGTTCCGGGCAGATGAGCTTGCTTCCGCCATGCAGTACCAATCGACCCGATTCCACCCTGAGATGATCGCCTGGACAGTGGACACCATCTCGAACCTGGTCAAGCAGCAGGGTGTACCACCTGAAGAAATTGTGGTGTTATCGCCGTTTCTAAGCGGGGCACTTCGCTTTGCCCTTATGAACGCGCTCACACAACAAGGTATTCCTGTACGGTCTCACCGCCCGTCACGGGGGCTGCGCGAAGAACCGGCGACCCATTGCCTGCTCACTTTAGCCTGCCTGGCGCACCGCTCTTGGGGCATCGTACCGGATGCTTATGATCTGGCTTATTGTTTGATGCAGGCTGTTGCTGGGATGGACCCCGTCCGTGCGCATCTGCTTGCACAGATCGTTTATCGTAAGGGCAGCGTCGATTTCTGGCTGGCGCCGTTCGACCCGATCAAGCTAGAGGTAAAGAAACGCATCACTTTCGAGCTGGGAGATCGATATCGCCGCTTACGTGAATGGCTGATGGCTTATGGTCAGGAGTCCGCTATGCACTTAGACCATTTCCTCAGCCGGCTATTTGGCGAGCTCCTTTCACAACCTGGTTTCGGTTTCAACCAAGACATGGAAAAGGGGGAAATTGCGGCAACGCTGATCGAGTCGGTCCGGAAATTCCGTTGGGAAATTGGTCCGCGATTGCAGCGAGAAGAGAAGAACCTGTCCCTGGAGTATATCCGCATGATTCAGGAGGGGGTGCTCGCTGCTCAGTACTTACCAAAGTGGCGCATTCAATCACAGCCGGCTGTGTTGGTATCCCCGGCGACAACGTATTTGATGACCAACCATCCGGTGCGCATCCAATTCTGGCTAGACGTGGGATCAAGAGGTTGGTGGGAACGACTCTACCAACCCCTCACTCAACCCTACGTGCTCAGCCGTTCCTGGCGCCGGGGGGCAGTGTGGACGGATACAGAAGAGTTCGAAGCAAACCAGGAAACGCTCTATCGATTATGCCTGGGCTTGCTACGTCGCTGCCGAGAACGGGTCTATTTTGGTGTCAGTGAACTTGGCGAGCAAGGGTTCGAGCAAAAAGGCGCATTGATCAACACACTCCAACGTGTTCTACGGCGTTCTGCCTTAAGGGGCGAGATTTCCCATGTTTAACCCGCGCCCGGGGCAGGTCGATGTATTACGCTACCCGGGTGGTACGATGGGGGTGTCTGCCGTGCCAGGTAGCGGCAAGACGCACACGCTTGCCCTTCTGGCTGCGCAGTTAATTGCGGAGGGATCGATCCAGGACAGTCAGGAAGTGTTGGTGGTTACCCTGGTGAACTCGGCTGTAAATAACTTCTCCCAAAGGATCCGCAAGTTCCTGGAAGAGAAGCATTTGCTCGGTAATTATGGATACCGGGTGCGCACCCTCCATGGATTGGCGCACGATATTGTCCGCGAACGGCCTGCATTGGTTGGACTGGCAGATGATTTTCAAATCGTGGACGAGGGCGCCGCCAACCAGATGCTGCATAAAGTGGTGAATGCCTGGATCCAAGAAAACCGCAGCGCTTTCGATCTGTTGGCGCTAGACGATATAAGCCCGGCTAGCCGCGCACAGGTTTGGCGCAAAGATTGGCCAAAATTGGTTGCCGAACTTGCTTCCAGCTTCATTCGCAAGGCAAAAAATCTACAAGCCACCCCGGCAATGATCCGCGCTCGGCTAGATGAGACTGGCGCCCGACTTCCCCTGGTTGAGATGGGACTGGGTATTTACCGGGAATATCAGCAGGCATTGCGCTATCGGGGAGCTGTGGACTTTGACGACCTGATCCGTCTTTCGCTACAGGCCCTCACCCTTGACGAGGCGTACTTGCGCCGTTTACAGGCGCGCTGGCCGTTTATCCTTGAAGATGAAGCCCAGGATAGTAATCTGCTGCAAGAACAGATCCTGCGCCTGCTGGCTGGCGAGCATGGCAACTGGGTCAGGGTGGGGGATACCAACCAGGCGATCTATGAGACCTTTTCAACATCCGATCCCAAATTCCTGCGGGCATTTATCCGATCTGCTGACCACCGCCCCAGCCTGCAAACCTCGGGCCGCTCGACCCGGAGTATTATGTCATTAGCCAATCACCTGGTCGAATGGGTGATGGAGCGTCACCCAGCCGCCGATTTGCGCGATGCTCTCACCAGTACGTATATTTCGCCCGTCGATCCAGGTGATGGGCAGCCGAATCCTCCGGATGATCCCTCGCGGGTGATTCTTTGCCGCGAGAAACATACTGGGACCGAGGAGATCCGTGCCGTCGTGCAGTCCATCCGACCCTGGTTGCAACAGCATCCACAAAGCACGGCTGCCATCCTCACTACCACCAACTACCGGGGGGGCGAAGTAGTCGCTGAGCTGGAACGCAGCAATACTCCCTTCGTAGAGATTCTGAAGACCACCCGTGAGGCTCGCCAGACTGCCGCAGTGCTTCGGGATATTTTCATATATCTGGCTCACCCGGAAGATGGCCACCGTTTGGATACTGTGTTCCGTGGCTGGTACGCCGCAGTCGCCGTGCTGCAGATGACGAAGGTGAATCCAACCCGAGTTTTAGAACGACTGCATGCTTTCGGACCGATTGAAAATTTCATCTGGCCGGACGAAAACCAATTAGCTCTTCAATATGAGGAAAGGATATCCGGC
>JAQTMA010000227.1 GCA_028714615.1 Anaerolineaceae bacterium
TTCACCCGCCGTTGGGTCTTGCGCAGCTCAACAGCCAGCCGCCACACCGAAGTAACCAAACGAGACAATTCAGGTATATCTTCAAGCACCTCTCGGAAGAGTTCACTGGCTTCATCCAGGGTTGCGGTTGTATTTGCCAGGCTGTAGGTCATTTCTGGCGGTGCTCCACTGGCTTCAATCAAGGGTAGGGTGATGCCCATCACTCCGCGGAACTTGACTTGCACATCGACCGTTTTGTACACCGATAGCGCTGCCCATTCCACGCGTTCGTCCCCCATCCTCAACCTGGCTTTTTCCAGCGCATGATAAGCCTCCGCGGTGAGACTATCAATCTGGTCCTCCACCTTTTCGGCATCGTTGGCCAATCGTAACAACTCTTTGGCCAGCACCTCACGCTTGCGGTCCAGGATCTCATACCCCTCCTGGGCAAATTGCAGTTCTTGTTTCATACGCAAGAGGTTGCTGCGCGTGGGAGCGATATTAATGCGAGTCATGGCCTTCCTTGTAATACTGCTGGATTTCTTCTGGCGTGACGCGCGTCAGCTCTTCTTCCGGCAATATCGCCAACAACCGCCAACCAATATCCATGGTTCGCTCGATTGTCCGGTTTTCATTCATCGCCTGGTTGACGAATTGGGACTCGAAAGCTTTCCCGAACTGCAGATACAATCGGTCGACTTCATAGAGTTCTTCTTCCCCGATAACGGAGGCCAGCGAACGAACTTCTTGCACGTGAGCGTAGGCGGCGTAGAGCTGGGAAGAGACGTGGCTATGGTCTGCACGGGTGCGGTCTTCACCAATGCCGTCTTTCATCAAACGCGACAGGCTGGGCAGCACTGAAATTGGTGGATAGATGCCTTGATGGTTGAGATTCCGTCCAAGCACGATCTGGCCTTCGGTGATATACCCGGTGATATCGGGGACCGGGTGGGTAATATCGTCGTTCGGCATGGTTAAGATTGGGATCTGCGTGATCGAACCCTCACTGCTTTTGATGCGCCCGGTTCGTTCATAGAGAGAAGCAAGGTCGCTGTATAAATAACCCGGGTAACCTTTGCGGCTAGGGACCTCGCCTCGGATGTTGGAGATCTGGCGCAGCGCTTCGCAGTAATTGGTCATATCGGTGAGCACGACCAAAACATGCATCTGGCGTTCAAAAGCCAGGTACTCGGCCAGGCTTAGCGCTGCTCGCGGTGTTACCAGGCGTTCCACCGGTGGGTCATCCGCCAGATTGAGGAACATCGCCACACGGGTCAAAGCGCCGCTCTCGGCAAACGAGGCGCGGAAGTGGGCGGCAACGTCGTGCTTTACTCCCATTGCCGCAAAGACGATGGAGAACTCTTCCTTCTCATCCGGCTGCTGCCCGGCGGGAGCGCCGAGCCGGGCTTGACGCACAATCTGGGTGGCTAGCTGGTCGTGAGGTAATCCGGCGCCAGAGAAGATGGGGAGTTTTTGACCACGCAGCAGCGTGTTCAATCCATCGATAGAAGAGATGCCGGTCTGAATATAATCACGGGGATAGACTCGCGCCGTGGGATTGATGGGCAGACCGTTTATATCCGCATAGTGGTCGGTTAGCGGTTCGGGGCCGCCATCGATTGGCTCCCCCAGACCGTTGAAAACCCGTCCGAGCATCTCTTCAGTGACCGGGATTTGATAGGGCGCTCCCATGAAACGGACACGCGTACCCGCGACGGTTAGGCCGGTGGTACCGGCGAAAACCTCTACAACAGCCATACCCTTGCCGACTTCCAGCACCCGGCCGTGGCGCAATACGCCCTGCGCATCGATAATATCGGCGACGTCATCGTACCCAACAACGCCGGTGTTTTCGACCACCACGATCGGGCCTTCAATCCGGCTGACGCCGACAACCTCATGCACCCCTAAATTCAGAAGATCACTCATAGATACTCCGCTTCCAAGCGTTCCATCTGCTCATTGATTTGCTGGTGGATTTCGTCGAATTTTTCGAGTCCCTCATTACTGACCTGGGTCTTCATACGGATCAATGTGTTTACCACCGGCAAATCATGGATGACTGAAATGGGAGCTTTTAATTTGACAATGCGCTGGGCCCAATGGTGGAATTGCAAGATCAGGCCAAGCATACGGATCTGTTTTTCCATGGTTGAAAAAGCATCCACCTTGTCAAACGAGTTCTGTTGTAAAAATCCTTCGCGGAAGAGGCGGGCAGTTTCCAGAATGAGGCGCTGTTCATCTGGCAACGTATCCGGACCCACCAGTTTAACAATCTGTGATAAACGATCTTCTTCACTCAATATTTCCATAGCCTGATTACGCATGGCATACCAATCCTGGCCGACCTTTTCGCGCCACCAGGGGGCGACATCTTCCAGATACTCACTATAGCTGTCCAACCAGTTGACCGAAGGGAAATGCCGGGCAGAGGCAAGCGCCTTGTCCAAGGCCCAGAAACAGCGGATGAAGCGCTTGGTATGCTGGGTGACCGGTTCGGAGAAGTCGCCTCCCGGGGGTGAGACAGCCCCGATCACACTAACCGACCCGAATTTTCCATTCAGGGTTTCCACGTATCCAGCCCGCTCGTAGAACTCGGCCAGGCGGGCGGCCAGGTAAGCCGGGTATCCTTCCTCGGCTGGCATCTCCTCCAGGCGCCCAGAGATCTCACGCAGCGCTTCCGCCCAGCGGGAGGTCGAATCCGCCATGAGGGCTACATGATAGCCCATGTCGCGATAGTACTCGGCGATGGTAATCCCGGTATAGATACTGGCCTCCCGGGCTGCAACCGGCATATTCGATGTGTTGGCGATCAGGACAGTGCGCTCCATCAACGGATGCCCGCTGCGAGGATCGATCAAATGTGGGAATTCCTGTAGCACTTCGGTCATTTCGTTACCGCGCTCACCACAGCCGATGTAGACAATCACTTGCGCATCCGCCCACTTGGCAATACTGTGCTGGGCAACCGTTTTCCCAGAGCCAAACCCCCCCGGGATAGCAGCCGCTCCACCCTTCGCCAGTGGAAAGAATGTATCTATTACACGCTGACCAGTGATTAACGGTTCGTCGTTTCCGCGGCGAGACTTATACGGTCGCGGGACGCGCACCGGCCAGCGCTGCAACATACTGACTTCTTGCTCCCCGGCTTCAGTCTGTAGACGGGCGATCGGTTCATTGATCGTATACATCTTTGCATCGGCTACCCAGGTCAAGGTACCGTGTAGATTCGGCGGGACCATGACGCGGTGTTCGAGCGCATCAGTCTCCGGCACCGTTCCCAAGATAGCGCCTCCGGTGACGACGTCGCCTGCTTTCACGAGAGGTGTGAAGTTCCAGCGGTCTTTACGATACAGTGGGGTCAGGTGCAGACCACGGCGGATAAACGAGCCTCTACGTCGTTCGATCACAGGGAGGGGACGCTGAACCCCATCAAAGATGCTCGTCAGCAAACCGGGGCCAAGCTCGACCGAGAGCGGCAACCCCGTTCCGTAGACGGGTGATCCCGGCTGCATGCCGGAAGTCTCCTCATAGACCTGGATGGTGATGCTATCCCCGTTCAGGCCGATAACCTCACCAACGAGGTGCTCTTCGCCAACTTCAACCAGCTCGAGCATGCCGATATTCTCCGAACCACGCGCTTTCACCACGGGGCCACTGATCCAATCGACGGTGGCTACCTGTTCAATCATAGCGATTCTCCCATTAAGAGGCGGTACACAGGCGAGCGCAATGAGTTCTGCATGCGCGCCAAGCGGGTTTCCAGGGTGTTATCGTAATGCATATGCCCATTTTCAGATTGCGCTATCACCCCTGTCCCTTGCGACAATGGTTCACCCAGTTCGACCTTCCTGTGCATCTCCTGGCTGATCTCCGTTAACACTTGCCCTTTCAAGATGCGTTGGGTGGCGGCGTCTGCATGCACCACGGCTGAAGCCGATTCTAAATTCTGCAGGGCTTCTTTCAGCAACTGGTTGGCAATTTGGGGATATTCTGTCCACTGCTGCACCGTGGGTAGCTGTTTGTGCGCCTTTTCAAAGACAGCATTCAGCAGTTTTTCGCGTTGCTCCAACTGCAGAGTGCGCGCTTTTAATTGTGTTGTCGCAATGGCCTGCCCTCTGATCCGTTCGGCGTCCTGGTGAGCCCGCTCCAGTATCTCCTTGCGCTGCATTGCGGCTTCCTCCTCAGCCCGTTGGCGGACCGCATCAGCTTTGGCGCGGGCTTGAGCAAGCATCTTTTCAGACTCCTCGTGCGCTTCATTTGCCACTGCCCGAGAGAGCATATCAATGTTCTCTTCTAGCTGTCTCACCATAAGTACACCCAGTCCATTCGAGTTAATCTGATCCAGAAATCCGGTTCAGATCTTGACCCCGATCGCGCGCATCACGATTTCTCTCAATGACGGCCGCTCGGGCCGGAAGCCTTCCGGCGCCGGGATCTCAACTACCAACGGCACCGTGCTATGCATCCTTAGCTGGTTCATCCTCTCTTCAATCAAGGCTGCAACATCATCGGTCACCAGGATGATCCCGGCATCGTCCCTGGCCAGAGCCTGGTCGAGCGCCTGATTCACCTGATCTGCGTTGGCAGCCACCAACCCAGCTACGCCCACCAGGGAAAACCCCAGGACGGCGTCAGCATGCCCGATAACCAGCAATTTCATTTCGTCTTCTCGCGATCCTAACGGTTGAGCAATAGAAAAGCGATGATCAAGCCATAGATGGCAATGCCTTCCGCCAGACCGACGAAGATGAGCGAACGTCCAAACGATTCGGGTTTTTCAGCAATAGCGCCTACGGCTGCTGCACCGGTACCGCTCACAGCGATGCCTGCACCGACGGTAGCTAATCCGGTTGCGATGGCTGCCCCAAGGGAAGCATACGGATCGCCGGTAGCCGCAGCCTGAACGCCAGCAGATGCCAGAACTGCAGAGGGCGACGCCAACCAGACTATCCCAACACCAGCGGCCATAAGCCCAATTACTGCGTTGAAGCCATTCAAGCCCATGACCAGCCCTCGCGTGGCCTGGGCAGCGACCCCTTTGCGTTGATAAAGAAAATAGACTACGGCAGGGATCACCGGTATCAATCCCGCAACAATTGCAATGATCAGTTTCATGGTTTCTCTCCTTGATAATTGATGATCTTGGCCCCCGACAACAGGTTAGAATTCTATGTCTGAAGGTTTGGAGGAGCGTTTTTATTCTTTTTGCCCGGGGCTGAGCGTCAATGGATCGTAACGCGTGCCGCCGCCGGTGAAGAATTTGCTAAAGAATTCGTAATAACTCAAGCGCATGGTTTGAATCCCAACGATCAAGCCTTCGAAGCCGACGATAAATAATGTACCCAATGCGAATACGATCCAGTACCCGATGCCGTGACCCGGGCTAACCATATTGCCCAGGATGAATACCACCGCACTTAATCCTCCATGTGCGACGGCGAAGGCGCCGACACGAACGTAAGAAAGGCTGTTACTCAGCAGACTGATCAGGGCTTCGAATAACTCGAAGAAGGATTGGATCACAAAAGTCCCAATGCCACCCTCGACCAATGGGCGATGACCTTCTACCAACCTTTTAAGCAATTCGGATAGCATGATACCCACACCGCCTACGGCAGCCAGGGCGATCAAGATACCGATCGGGATCACCAGGCGGCTTAATGCCAGTTCAGCCACTATTCCCAGCAGGGACCAATACAGCAGAAGCCCGGCAACGCCATGAGAATCGAAGAGCAGGTGACCCCAGTCCCGAGCCATGGCGGCATTGAGAATGCCCAGTAAAAAGCCCAGGCTGAGGAAAATCACCCCGGCGCCTACAGCAATGATCAAGATCTGCATAATGTTATCAATCGGTCGGATCCACAAGGCTGGCAGAAGAGTTTCGATGCCAAAGATGCTGCCATAGAGGAACCCAAAGAGAGTTGCAGAGAGACCGCAGTAGGTAATTAATTTCCCCAATCCGGCGAGACTTTGCAGCGGCTTTAATCTTCGGCTGGTCAGGAGCAACCCCAGCAATGCCAACAAGGCCCCATGACCGACATCCCCGAACATAGCGCCGAAGAGTAGGGGGAAAGAGATCGCCATCAGGATAGTCGGGTCAACCTCATAGTAACGTGGGCGCGCGTAAGTGGTTACCAGCATCTGGAAGGGCAAGGTAATAGCCGGATTGTTGAGAGAGACGGGAACATCTTGCCGGCTCTTTCCGCGTTGCAACGGGAACGTTTCTATCACGATGTCTTTGGATACGTGTTTCAGTTTTTCGGAAAGCGAAGGCAGGCGTTTGGCCGGTACCCAGCCTACGATAATATAGGTGTACTGCAGTTTACCGAAGTGGCCGATGGCATTGGCCAATAGCCGGCTGGCGCGAATTCTCCACAAGGATTCCTGCAATTGAAGGCGGTGCGCTTCGCGCAGTTGAGCGACCGCTTTTTCTTGTTCGACAATACATTCTTGCGTAACAGCGAGGTTTTTTTGCAACCGCTTCATAATTTCGGAGGGTTGGCCTTGAATGCTGTCCGGCAAATTAATCGGATTTAGATAGGAACTGCGCGCGGCCCTTTCCAGGATATCTTCGTTCTTTTTCGGGCCAGCCAAC
>JAQTMA010000228.1 GCA_028714615.1 Anaerolineaceae bacterium
AACTGCAGGGAGCCATCTGCCTTGCTGGCTTCCAATTGCTCGCTCACCTGCCCGACGGTTATGCTTGGTGGCAAGCGCAGATTGATCTTCAACCAGGCGTTTTCGGAAAAACCATCCGTAGCCGACCCCATCCCACGCAGACTGGGGGTAAGCTGGGTGAATGCCTTGGAGCTACCGGTATTGCGGAGATCGCACCAGGCTTTCACCTGATTCCAATAACCGACCGCCGCCTCGCTGGCGCTCTCGGCTACACTGGCGGTGTGCGAGACCGGCCGGCGGACAGAATAATCGACCCACAAACTACCTTTAAATCCAAGCGTGATCTTATCCCACTTGCTGGGCTCGCCAATCACCAGGGCGCGCGGAGGTTTGCGCGTCCGCAAGAACATAGCCCCACGCGAGTCCCCCTCTTCGGCGACCGCGCCGACCACCGTTACTCGCCAGCCCGGCGGCGGAAGCACTTGAGCTGCGGCCACAGTAAAACAAGCCAGCGGGCCTTTTGCGTCGACCGACCCACGCCCGAAAAGCAGGTCTCCATCCCGACGAACCGGGATCACACCGGGCACTGTATCAATGTGCCCCAGAAAGAGGATCTCGTTCTCACCGCATCCGCGTGTGCCAATCGCATTCCCCGCCTGATCGATGGTGGCATCGAAACCCAGCTCCTGCATCTGACCGACCAGGCATCGAACGGCTTCGGCTTCCTGGTAGGTCGGGCTGTAGATCTTGATTAGGGCCTCCAACAAGCCAATTTCATCTATGCGCATAGGACTTCCTTTACTGCGCTGGCTGCAGCGGCCAGGTCGTTTTTTGGAATGACCAGGGGGGGCAGGAAGCGCATGACCGTTAGCCCGGCTGGAAGCGCCAGGACTCCTTTCTCCATCAGGGCTTGCAGGTAAGGGGTTACTTTTTGCTTGAGCTCGATACCAACCATCAAACCTAGCCCACGCACCTCACGGATCAGCGGGGAGCGGATCTGTTTGAGCTGTTCCATAAACCAGGGTCCCAGCTCATCGGCGCGCTCCGCCAGGCGGTTCGTAACGAGATAGTCCAACGCCGCCAGGGAAGCCGCACAGGCCAGCGGGTTACCGCCGAAAGTGGAACCATGCACCTGAGCAGGCAGCTTGCCCAGGCCATCTTTCATAAGCGCCGCACCCATAGGCAGCCCGCCAGCGATTGATTTAGCCGCGCACACCAGGTCGGGCTCGAGCCCGTATCGCTGGAAGGAAAAGTAACGACCAGTGCGGCCAAAACCGGTTTGGATCTCGTCGATGATTAGCAATGCGCCGCGTTCGCGGCACAACTCTTGGGCTAGCATAAGGAAGGACGGGTCTCCGGGGCGCACCCCGCCTTCACCCTGGACGACTTCGAGCAAAACTGCAGCGGTGGAATTCGTCACCGCAGTGCGCAGAGCTTCCGAATCGTTGTATGGGATGTGGCTGAAACCGGGCACCAGCGGAAGGAAGGGTTCGCGGTAACGCGTTTCCCAGGTGGCCGAGAGAGCGCCCATGGTGCGGCCATGAAATCCACGCATCGCCGCCATCACCCCAGTTCGCCCGGTCAAGAGCCGGGCGAATTTCACCGCTGCTTCGACTGCTTCTGCGCCGGAATTGCATAAGAATACCGAACCCATCCCCGCCAATCCGCACAACTTCTCTTCAAGGGCTGCCCGGCGGTCGTTGTAGAACATCTCCGGGCAGGAAATCAAGCGCGTGGCCTGGTCGGCGATGGCCTGAGCTACAGCCGGGTTGGCGTGCCCCAGGTTGGCCGCTCCTTGCCCACCCACACAATCAATATACTCTTTTCCATCGGCGTCCCACAGGCGGGCGCCTTGACCGCGCACAATCGCAAGCGGGCGCTTGGTGTATACGCCGGTTGTGTATTGGTTCTCCAGCGCCTGGATGTGGGCCGTGTCTGTCAATTCAGGTTCCATAATCTTTCCTCACATTTTGCCTGGTGTTCACGCCGAAATAATAGTGCCCTTCCCGGCAAGGGCTTTCGTCAGAGGATGCTCGACCCGGCCATCGGCAAAGATAACCTCCCCCACCCCAAGCTCGAGGGCTTCGCTAGCCCCGAGCACCTTCTTTTTCATACGGCCTCCGGCCAAACTCAAGCCTTGCTCGAGGCTTGACCTGCTTAACCGCAAGATCAGGGTGCTCTCATCCGGGTATTCGCGCAGCAGGCCGGGCACATTGGTGAGCATGACCAGCTTCTCGGCATTAACCGCCCCCGCGATCATGGCAGCCGCCCGGTCGGCGTCGACGTTGAGGGCTTCCCCTTCTGGAGAGATCGCCAGGGGAGCAATCACCGGGACGAGACCCTGGTCCACCAGCAATTGGAGCAGGCTGGCATTGACCGTTTCGATTTTGCCGGTATTGTCGTCGCGCAGCATGATCTTGCGCCCATTCTCTACGATGCGGATGACGCCTTTGCGCTGTGCTACCATGACCCGCCCATCGACACCAGAAAGCCCGAAGGCATTGATCCCTGCTTTCTGCAACCGTTCAACTAACAGGGTATTGATCTTTCCTGCTGTGACCATCGCAAAGATTTCCAGCGTTTCGCGGTCGGTATAGCGACTGCTAAAGCCAGACGCAGCGGTGACAAAGCGGGGCGGTTTCCCCAGGCGGGTGGAGATGTCATTCATTTCCGCCGATCCTCCATGCACGAGGATTACCGGCTGACCCTGACCGGCCAGGTCGGCAATATCCGAGGAGATGGCTTCCAGATTCAACCCGGCTGCTCCACCAATTTTGATAACGATCATTGCTATGCCTTCCTTATTCGGCGGGTACAAGACCCGCCCCTATGCAAAACTGGGGTTAGATCGGATGAAGGCCACTGAACCCCAACCCGGCCATCTCTTCGAAGCCGCACATCAGGTTCATTGCCTGCACTGCGGACCCGGCAGCACCTTTCATCAGGTTGTCGATCGCAGCCAGAGAGACCACCCGCCCGCTGTTGGGATCGAGATCGAAACCGACGTCGACGTAGTTTGTGCCAGCCAGGATCTTTGGCTCTGGCACGCGGTAAATGCCACGCCGGTCTTTGACCAGGCGCACAAACGGCTCGCTTTCGGCATACAGGCGATACGCTCGCCACAGGTCTTTCTCAGTGACGCCGGGACGGACGAACGCGTGCGCTGCCGCCAGGCTGCCACGCACCATATCCACCGAGGTGATGGTCAGATGCACGTTCTGGATGCCCATCTCCTGGATCACCTCAGCCGTGTGGCGGTGGCCGTAAGCAGCGTACGTACGCACAACGTGGCTGCGTTCAGGATGGTGCGACCCCGGGTTGGGAGAAGCACCGCCTTCTGAAGAACCCACCTTGATATCGACGATGACCGCGGTGTCTTCCCGCAGCAAACCATTGCTGACCAGGGGAAGCAGAGCCAGGCAAGCGACCGCGGCGTTACACCCCACTCCGCTGATATAAGTTGCCCGGCGCATGTCCTCCCGGTGCAGCTCGGGCAGGCCGTAGACAAAACGCGAAAGCCATGCGGGAGCGTTGTGGACGTGGCTGTAGTACTGCTGGTAAACCAGCGGGTCGCGCAGGCGGAAATCTGCCGATAGATCGACGATCTTCGGTGCGAGGGCTGCATACTGTTCGATGCTTTGCTGGCTTTCACCGTGCGGGAGGGCCAAAAAGAGTACATCAGAGGGTGCTATGCCTTCGCGGGATACGAACTTGAGCGCGGTGCGCTTGCGTAGGTTGGGATGCTGCTGGTATAGGAACTCTCCCAGGTGCGATTCTGAGGTTGCCTGGAATACTTCGATATTGGGGTGTTCTAGCAGCAAGCGGAGAAGTTCCCCACCTGCATAACCGGATGCGCCGACAATGGATGCTTTCATTAAATCACCTATCTCGTTGAGGATGCTGTCACGATGTAATCCACCATCTTCTGGGGGATGTTCACTCCTGTCGTGTGGATGCTGTTGCGGAATTCCATCGTATGGTTGACCTCGTTCACGGTAAGACCATCAGGGGTCTCGAACAGGTCAATCGCCAATAAACCTTTGCCGATTGCCTGGGAAGTTTGCAGGCATAAATCACCGATTTCCGATGTGACCGGGCAGTTGGAGGCAACGCCTCCGCGGGCGGTGTTGGTTATCCAGCTTTCCGACGTACGGTAGATCGCGCAGATGGGCTCGTCACCGATCACAAACGCCCGGATATCTCTCCCGGGCTTTTGGATAAACTCCTGAATGTAGAAAATTTGGTGGTTTACCCCACCCAGAATCGCCTTGTGTTCGATGAAAGCTTCCGCGGATGCAAGATCGTCGACTTTGGCCAGCAGCCGTCCCCATGAACCGATCACCGGTTTTAGGACGCAGGGGTAACCGAGAGCATCAATGGCTTTGAGGGCTGACTCTTCCGAGAAGGCCATCAACACCCGTGGGGAGGGGATTCCCGCATTGACCAGGATCTGGCTGGTAATGTATTTATCGCCGCAGCGTTCGATCAACCCCGGGGGGTTGATCACAGGGATGCCATGCGCATCAAAAATGCGCGAGATATATAGCCCGCGTGAATAGGAGATCGAACGCTCGAAAAGCACGTCCACGTCACACGTCTTTTGCCCGATGTCAAAATACGCCTCATCATCGTTGATTCGCACTACCTGAACCCCCGCGCGGTGCTCGAGCTCGTCGAGCAGGAGCTTCTCCTCCACCCGCATCCGCGAGTATAACAGCCCGACCTTCATTTTCGGCTTTGCTTTCCTTCTACTCGAATACCCACCGGCTCAGGGGAGCGGGACGTTCAGAAATTACCGGTGGTGATCTTGAACTGCCGCCCAGACCTTTATCCCCGGCTGTGGAACGGCAACCTCAAATGCGGATTTTCCTCCACCGACTGCGATGGTGTATTCAACAATCAATCCGGCTACATCGACGTGCGTGGTGGGCGCCAGGCTGTGAAACTCCATCGTGTGGTTGATCTCGTTGACCAGATAGCCCCGATCTGGGTCTTCCATGATATCGATAGCCAAAACACCGCCTCCCACGCATTGGGCAGCCGCCCGGCAGATTTCATCCAGCTCGGGGGTTACCGGACAGACTTCACCCTGCCCGCCTTTGGCGGTGTTGGTGATCCAATGCGATGATGACCGGTACATGGCGCACACTGTCTCATCGCCCACCACCATCGCACGGATATCGCGCCCCGGCTTCTGAATATATTCTTGAATGTAAAATATGGAATGCTGGAAGGAACCCAGTGTCTCTTTGTGCTCCAAGACGGCCTCAGCCGCATCGCGATCGTTGATTTTCGAGAGCAGCCGGCCCCACGAACCGATCACCGGTTTGAGCACAACAGGATAGCCCAGCTCTTCAATCGCCAGGAGAGCGGCTTCGGGGGTGAAAGCCACCCGCGTGCGGGGTTGTGCAAGACCAGCCCGCGCCAGGGCAGCCGTGGTGACCAGCTTATCACCGCAAACCGCCGCCACTTGCGCCATGTTAACGGTGGGGATGCCCCACGCATTCAGCACCTGGGTGGCGTACAGTCCGCGGGAAAACGACATGCTGCGTTCCAACACCACGCTGTACCGCGCCCAGGAACCGGGATCCTCAAAATCGAACGAAGCCAGGCGGTCATCGATGCGCTCATAATCGACCCCACGCTTGTCGAGCGCCTCCAGGATCCATTTTTCCTCTACCCGCACCCGGGATAACAATACCCCAACCTTCGGTTTCATCTTCATGCACCTTTCGGGCAGCTATTCGCCCCAGTCCTCTTCTTCCATCGGGGCTACTTCCAGCGATGGGGGATCGAGCTTGATCACTTCGAGGTCAGCGCCACAATCCGGGCAAACCACGATTTCATTTAATACCATGCCGGCGAGCGAGATTTCGGCATCACATTCCGGACATACAGCGGTACCATCAATGGGCATCTTCTTTATCTCCTTGAGAATAAAAAAACCAGCCGCTCCGGGAGGGAGAGGCTGGTTTACGCTGAAATAAGGTGGACTGGTGTCTATCTCAAACGGCAAAAAGCCCGCATTCCCGGAAGGAGGTGGGATTGAAACGTGGCTTTCGACGCGTATCGCCGTTGAGGTGGAATACCGGTTGATTCATGTTGAGTAGATTATAGCGGCTCAGCGAAATATGTCAATAGTCAATTGACATTTACTTCACGGTTTTTGTAAAGTCGTAATCGGGATCAGGTCATCCACCGTCACGTGCAGGGCTTGAGCGAGGGAAACGACAACTTTCGTTGAAGGGTTGCGCTTTCCGGTTTCGATCTGCGATAAAAAGGGCAGGCTGATCCCACAAGCCTGGGCGACTTGCCGTTGGGAAAGTTTAGCATGCTCCCGCCACACCCGGACAGGGTTATCGCCGAGCGCCAGGGCAAAGGCCACCTCCGCAGAGACAGTTTCTTCCTCGCCCCGTTCGACCGCCGCTTTGATGCGGTCATACGCCAGGGTGTCCTGGAGGGTCTCAGCCTGTCCGAGCAACTTCAGGTAGACCCGATAGGGCAGAACCGCCCATTCGGGTTTTCCATTCCGTTCAATCACCTGTATTTGTTCACTCATC
>JAQTMA010000229.1 GCA_028714615.1 Anaerolineaceae bacterium
GCGCCCCAGAAACTTTAAGATTCTGGGCTGAGGAAAACCAACGTAATGGCGGCGATGCCTCGCTCTCCCTATTAGCAGAAGAGCATGCCGACCGCATGGAGAACTGGCAGCTCACGCATTTTAGCAAGCCGGCTGATTTGTAATCGCAAAGGTAGTACGGTACGCGTATATTCCTTGGCTATTCTTTGGCTGTGTATACAGTTAGGATTCTAAATGGTTACGATACTTATCTCTGAGAAGGCAGAGGAAAGCCTAAAAACTAAATGCTGCGCTGAAGCTAAGAAAAGGTCTGAAGCCGATGGGTATGCAAAAGCCATTTGCGATCATTGCGGCGTTGAGTACCTAAAATATTACTCGGCGAAAGCAAAAATATGCTGTTCGTGCCGGGAGAAAAAACGGCTGCTCAACCACGGTTCCGCCGTCAAGCAACAAGCTGGATTCCCAAAAGAGCCTGGGTATTTCAAAACCTATGAGGAGATAGAAAGCTACTACATCTCTGATGAGTTAGTCTGTTTACTTTGTGGAAATGGCTTTGTATCCTTGCCAGCACATCTATCAGCTATTCATAATATCGACGCGGACAGATATAAGGAAATATTTGGGCTACCCTTATCGAGGGGGCTTGTTACCGATGAGTTTCATGAATCCAGGTCCGAGGATTGTAAACGCCGAGAGATTGGGAAAGACATGGAATTCATGCACAAAATGGCGAAGGCGGAAAAGCCAAAACACCGGTCAATGAACGCTTGCCTTAGGGAACATACTATCGCAATGTTGTCCAAAGCGCTAAGAGGTAAAGTAAAAGGGAACCCAAACCACATCATAAATAGAAAGAACATAGTACCAGCATTTTGTTCTAAATGCGGGGGAAAGATAGATCGTGAAATAACAGAACATGCCCTACTTGTCCAAGGATGCCGTATACTCTGTAAAAAATGCAAACGAGAGGGATACCTAGCTTCGCAAAAAAGGTATATGGAAAAGAAACGTAATAAGGGGTAATGCCGCCCTGTTCATGGCCCCCTCAGCTCATCCACCCGCTGATTGAACAAATTCATTTTTTCGGTGATCCGATCCGTCAGGTTTCGGATTTCTTCCCGGCTTGCGCCGCTATCCAGAAGCTGCCGGCGCCTGCGGTTCATGTCCTGAATGACCCGGTAGGTGGCATCGCCCGCTGCCGCAAGTCGAGCCTGTGGGTTGTCGCGCAGGTATTCGCCGACCTTCTCGGGATGATCCTTCCGAAGGCCCGCCAACTCGCGCTGATCCATGTTCAGCGCCGAGATGTTTTTATAGTAGATGCTGGCGATGCCTGCCTCTTCCCCAGCTTTCCCGAAAAACTTTCCTAAACCAGGAACCTGATACATCGGAACCGTTTCCCCGGTGATCGCGGCGTTTATCAACTTGGCCGTTCGAACCAGCTCCCGTCCAGGTCCACCAGCGTATTGCGCGATGATATAGTCGAGGGCGTCTGGGCTCACGTTTATCATCCCCGGCTTGTACGCGGTTCCGTCCGACAGCAATGGCAACTCGTTCAGTTGCTTCGAAACCCAGACCGTAATTGGGTTGGCCCCCGGCTTCGCTCGGGTATACGCTGGTGTCAGGTCAAGGGAGTTGAAGTCTTCCCGGTAGATCGGCATCCCCTGCCAATTCTTGTTCTGCACTAGCGCGGCGAAGGGGTCTAGCAGCGTCGGTGACATCACCTGAAGCAGGGGACCGCCGCCGAAAGGGTTGGCCGCATCAGTCATCAGCCCCATCAGATTGAACATCGGCTTGGCGCCTTGCTGCTTGTCCTTGGACAGCATCGCCTGGAACAGTATTCGTGTGACGTTGGGAATCGCGTTGAAACCCAGCGGCATCGGGATGGAGATGTAGCTAGGCTTGTCCTTTCCTGTCCAAGGTATTGGAAAGATAAGGCTTCGCTGGCGGACAACTTCCGGCGGATCGTCGTCATCGTAGCCGGCCATGGCCATCATGAATGCCTGTACCGCGCCAAGGGCCAGGCCGCCCGTGATGATATTCCGGCCGGCCGGCCCAGTAACCGCCTTGTAGAATCCGTAAGTGCCTTGAGCGGACGCATTGAAGAATGCATAGATCGGCGCGACGTAGGCTGCGATCCGGCCCTTCTGGTTAAAATCCACCGTCGCATCCTTACCCCAGATCGCCGCATCCAGCGCATTGACGCCATATTCCCGCGCCTGCCGGTAAACCGCCAGCCGGACGGAGGCTTCCAGAACGCTGTTCCAGTCTGAAACGAATTGAGCGATGAGGTAGCCCAATTTCCTCGGGCTCTTGTACCAGGCATTCTCCTCCATGATCTTGAGTTTTTGCATCGCATCCTCGATCTCAAGATGATGCTCCTGGCTGCCGCCCAATAACTGGGTAAACCCGACCGGCATTCCAACGGCGCGGGCCTCACGCCATTTTTCATATACAGCTCTTTCCACCTCGGTCTTTGGCTCGTAGATTCCACCTTGGTTCTCTATCCGCATGACACCCAACAGCGTCTTCACGCTCTGCCCAGTGTATTTCAAGAGCTGGAGGTAATTGCTCCAGGGCTGATCCATCGTCCTGAGATAAGCGAACTGGGTATCCCGGATCAGGTTGACCGGCCCAAAGAAAGGCGAGTATTGGGTGTTCATTGAAGCCACGAAGCGGGTTGCCTTTCCGGCCATGGCCATGGCATTGCCCAGCCTGGGCGCGTCCAGATTGTTCAACGCGATGGCGATCCGCGCGGCTTCCTCGTTCCGCTTGTTGAAGAACACATACTTCGCCTGCCCGTCTATCAACGTAGCGAAAACGCTTTTATCATCGCGAAGCTTTGGGTTGATCCGGTAAACGACTTTCCCGTTCACGAGCTGGGCGGTGCCGATCTCCGTCACATAGCCGGTGACCGCATCGCTGATCGAGTTGCCCATCTCCATCGTCTGCCCGACGAGGTTGGCGAACTTATCATAGAGATTGGGAATCTGGGTAACGCCATCCTTTACCGGCAGGGCATTCACGGCTTCCTGAGCCTCGGCGATGGTCAAGGCCCGGCGCGTGCCAGGCTTCTCCGTTAGAAGCGTTCGGAACAGCCTCAGATAGCCCAGGATGGGCCGTCCCTGCGCGTCCACGGGGGCTTTATGGAGGATGTTGGCCCATTCAAGCGGACTGACCGGGGCGCGCCCCTCGCCGCCTTGTAGAAAAGCCTGCTCAATCAAGGGGAGCGAACGGTTGTAATATGCCACCGACCGGGGGTTGCCGTCGTCCGGCACCTTGCCAGGCAAATAAACGATGGGGTTAGCTTGCGGATCGACGGCGATGTAATACTTCGGCGCCGGCGCGGCCACCGCCAAGCTGAATACGGTTTGCCCGACGCCCTTGGCCTTCACGCCGCGCTTAATGATCCGTTGCCGCAACAGCTCGGTATTGGCTAGGATGTTGACCGCCTCCCGCTCGGAGCCCAAGGCGCGATGAGACACGCCTCCGCGCACGGAGAAGCCGGGACTGGCGTTCATTGCATGGAACAGATCGTCGCCTTCCTCGAAATCGCGGAACAGCGGCGCGTAATGGGGCTCCGTGGCTTCCCAGTATTCCTTGACCTGCTCCGGCAATAGGCCGAGGGCGACAGCCAGCACCCGCGTCTTGGCATTGATGGCATCATACAGGCCGCCCAGCTCTTCCATGTGGGCGCGTTCCTCGGGTGAGAATTGAATCTTCCGCCCAGAGGGAAGGATCACTTCACCGCCGCTCAAAATAGTATCGGCTTCAGCATCCGTTAGGCCGGATCCGCCGTCCTGAATCTCGGCATTGATCTTCCGTATCTTCTCGTTGCGATCCCTGGCATTTTGAGCCCATAGATAATCCCCCATCATCTGCTGGCTTATCTTATATTTGTTCAGCTTCTTCAAAAAAGGCTGCCATTCTTCCAGCCTGAACTTCTCGGACAAATCCATGACCAAGGATTCATACCGTTTCAATTCCTTCCAGGGGTCGTTTTGGATTGTTGAATTGGTATATCCGTTCATCGCCATGAACTCGTCTTCACGAGTTGGCAAATTACCCAATACGTTTTGCGCAGTATCCGACCAACGTTCAACAGAGATGGCCTTGTTAAACCACGTCGCGATGAAATCCTGAAACTGCCTGCCATTGGCGTCCGCAAATTCTGTCAGGTATTTGATGACGGCGTTATCAGACCGAAGGTGGTTTTGTAAAAAAGCCGTGAGTTGGCGAACGGGAGCGTCTGAGTCGAGGCGGGGGTGATCCAGGGAAACTACTGATTTGACATCCTTCGCGGCCAAACTGTAGGCCGGCCCCGCTAGATGAACCCCAGCTTTATCTCGCCGCGCCGCCGACTGCAAGGAAGCCACCAGTAGGGCGTGCATATCCTCGCCGGTCATTGCCCTCGCCATGCGGGCGAAGCCCATCCTCACCAGGAAAGCTTTGATGTGGGCCAAGAGGCGGCGATACCAGGGCGCATTCGGCTGCCGCTCGCCCAGCTTCGCAATGACCTCGGCGGTGAACTCCCGGCTTCCTTCTTGCAGATGCACGTAATCGTGCAGCACCTGATTCCAGATTTTTTCTTCCAGCGAGTTGGGGATTTTGGCCCGGCTAGCGATCTGATTTTGCAAGTCCGCGTAAGCCTTCATGCCCAGCATCCTTTCCAGATTGTAATGCTCGCCCACTGAATGGATGGCGACCGGCACCAGGCGGTCCTTGGCGATGGCATTCAAGTCAAAATAAATTTTGCCGCCCAGCGTCATTTCCTCAGCATCTGGGTGCCGGGCGAGTTCGTCCAGTTGCGCTGCTATCCATTCAGGATCATTGCTGGCACCGCGAACAGCTTCTTCCCAACCGGCCTTGCCGTGGGCTAATTCAAGGGGAAGCCGGCGCACGCCATCGCCGAGGTTCGTGGCGAGGTGGTTGAGGGCTTCTTCTGGGGTGGCGAAGGTTTCGAGGGGGCGTGCCTGGGCTTGGGGCACAGAGAACATTGGTTGGCCTGCCATCCTGGCATCATTCCGGTCAACCAAGTGCTGCATGAATTCTTCCATGCTGGGCGCTGATACTAGATGCTTTGAGAGCGTCGTCCAGAGCGCCTTCATCTTTGCGGCGATGCGAGCGATAAGAGCCTTGGATTCCGGTGCCTCAACGCCCTGTAGTTCCTGCTTGAGCAGCCAGCGGGCAGCGTTGTCGGCCAGCCATTCATGCCGGTCCAGGGCGTACTCCGCCGATAGGCCCATGCCGGATTCCAATGTTGCGCGGGAGGGTGTCATGCGCGAGGAAAGAATGTCACCGACGGCCTTGCCCTGCACGGATTCGCGCCACCGCCGATAATCCTGATCGACAGCGGCCTGGATTTTCTCATTGGCGCCAGCCAGTTCGGATTCGGCGATATGGTGCCCGAATTCGTGCGCTAGCACCTCAATGCCGTAGAGCGCCACCCGGTCGTTGTCGCTGGCAAGGTAGTTGACCAGAGCCGGGGACAGGCTGATCGTCTGGGTAGGCACGTTATACGAAGCCTGCCCCTGGCCATCCTCAGCTTCAACAATACTTGGCTTGGCGATCTTGAGCGCCGCCGCCCAGCGGTCTACCCAATCCTGAGCATTTCGGAAGCCTGTGGGGTTGGAGCTTTCCACCGCAGGGGTAGGCAATGATGGCAGCACACCATGCTTTTCTTCAAACCGTCGCCTAAGTTCCTCTTGGCCTGGGTGTTTTTTGTTGCGCTTTACGACCTCAGCGAGGGTGAGCCCGACCATTCCAAGCCGAACTTTGGCGCTAGCGATAGCGGCCTTCTTTGACCCTACCTCTTCGTTCAGGGAATTTCCCGTTGATAATTCAGTAACAGTCCAAGTCCAAGCTTTATTATTCGTCCATTCCTGACCTACGACAACATCCACCCCTTCCCCCAAGTCGAGGTGTTCATCCACAATGATGGGCTCTTCCTTTGAGGAATAGGCTATCTCCACACCGCCGGCATCGGCTGCCGAGCGCAAGTTTTCAAAATCTCCGGATTCAATGGCATCCTTTATGATCCTTTTGGGAGTTGGCTTTTTGACTTTCTCAACCGTTGTCGGGGGCTCCACCTCGTGCAGTAACCGGGTGTGCTCATATGGCTTTTTGTAAAGGTCTGCCGGAACATGCCGCTCGACTTCCGCCGCTGGTTCCTGTTCGGAAGCTTTGATGTAGCCGTCCATGACCCGCTCATATTCGTTCCAGTCAATGCCTGCCGCCTCAACAGCATTGCGTTCCGCCGCTGTGGCGATCTTGTGGGCCTGTTCATAGGGAAGCTTCGCTGGCCCCTCCATGAGCCCGTGTTCAGTCAGTTCATGGGTGGCGAGGAATTTGTGATATTGCGGGGGGACGCGGGCATCAATATAAACTCGGTTGCCATCGTTGCTTGCACCGGCCAGATAAGGTACCCGCCAATCGCCAGGGATGACCGCGCGCCCTGCGGTATTGCCGAGGTGGTCATCCAGCAATCGGAGCTGAAGCGCACTTTTCTGAACCTCGGTCAGTCCCC
>JAQTMA010000230.1 GCA_028714615.1 Anaerolineaceae bacterium
CTGCACCGCAGGGTTGGCCATATAGCGTCTATAAGAATTGTTGGGGCCGGCATACCTGCCACATGGCGGTTGTGAAAGCCTTGAAAGCTCTGGCGGAGATCCCGGCGGACCAGCGTTCGGAAGACGCCTGTGCCTTCATCCAGATGGCCGCCGAGTTTCTTTTGCAGCACCAAATTTACTATAGCAGCCACGATCCCTCACGGATTGCGATGCCCAATTGGCTGAAATTCGGTTTCCCACGCATGTGGGATACGGATGCCCTCGAGATTTTGTGGGTACTCTCGCGCCTGGGTTACCGCGACCCGCGTATGCAAAAGGCGGTCGACCAGTTGTTGAGCAAACAAGATGCCCAAGGCCGGTGGATATTGGAAGCGAGCTGGAAAAACCGCACCCTGGTGAACCTGGAACGCGAAGGGCAGCCCAGTAAGTGGTTGACTTTGCGGGCGCTGACCATATTGAAGCATTATTATTCCTCAGGATGAAGGGACCGATCACCAACGAGCTGATCCAGGCCATCCTGGAACAATACCCATTGCAACCTTGGGGCGTTCACGGATTGTCCCATTGGGCGCGCGTTCTCGAGAATGGCCGCCGCCTGGCGTCTCTGACCAGGGTAGATGTGGCGGTGGTCGAACTATTCTCCGTTTTTCACGACGCCTGCCGCGAAAATGAAGGGGTCGATTTTGTCCACGGGCGCCACGGAGCGCTTCTGGCAAAGCGCTGGCGAGGAAAGTATTTTGACCTTTCCGATGCGGCTATGGAACAGTTGGTTCAAGCGTGCGCAGGCCATACCAATGGTCACACCCGCGCCGATGTAAGCGTGCAAACCTGCTGGGATTCCGACCGGTTGGACCTCGGGCGCGTGGGGATTATTCCCTCTTCCCGGCGATTATGTACGCCCGCAGCGCGTGTCCCAGAGATGATCGCCTGGGCACATCAGCGTGCACGTATGCTCTATATCCCAGCCCTTATCAAGGGGGAGTGGGGGATAGACCTTTAAATCACATGGATTACCGGTCACTTTTCGTCTTCAGCAATGTGAAGGAGACTGGGATAGGTAGCCCTCATTTCTGTTCTTCCTTGGCTGGAAAACCTATGTTCATGAAAGGCGCAGCATGATCCTCCCCAAAGATCGCGACCCTCGCTTCATCACCCTCCGCCGGGGTGGGACGCTCACGGATTCGGACCACCACTTGCTCTCCTTGTGGGCGGCGGTGTGTGCGGAGCACGTCCTGCCCCTTTTCGAGGCGGTGATGCCTTTGGACACGCGGCCGCGGCATGCCATTGAGCAGGCTCGCGCGTGGGTGCGCGGCGAAATCACGATGACCCAGTCCCGCACGGCGGCCGGTCATGCGATGGGGGCCGCCAGGGATCTGAGCGGAGCGCCGCGCTATGCCGCGTATGCTGCCGGTCAGGCAGCGGCGGTCGCGCACGTCGCCGCGCACGAGCTCGGCGCCGCCGCCTACGCGATCAAGGCCGTGCGTGCGGCTGCGCCAAAAGGCGATGGCGAGCGTACCGGCCGGCTCGAGTGCCGCTGGCAGCGCGACCAGTTGCCGGATGCGATTCGCGATCTTGTCCTGGACGATCAGCGGTTGCGAAACGATATCTGCTGGTCGGTATTCGACTGCTGATGGGTGACTGGTGTAGTCTTTGTGGTTAAAATTGGGCTACAATATACAGGCCTGATTGGATCGGGCACCGAAATGATTGCGAACCATACCGGAAAAAGGAGGTCAGCGTTGTATGGAACGTGAAAGTACATTTAAGTTAACCTATGCCACCATGTATAATCCACCCGAAGAGCTGCATGAGAACTTCGAGAAAGCCCTGGAGAAGGCGAAAGCCAGCCTGGGCCAGGAATATGGGATGATTATCGATGGAAAAGATGCCTTCGCTGCGGAGAAATTTGAAGACCACTCTCCAGCGAACACGGATGACGTTTTGGGCATCTTTCAGAAGGGCAGTGCCGCCGATGCAGACGCCGCAATTCAGGCTGCAAAACGCGCTTTCTCAATGTGGAGCCACACGCCCTGGCAAGAGCGCGTCGCCCTGGTGCGCCGGGCTGCCGACCTGATGGACCAGCGCATCTACGATATGGGCGTGGCCGTCGCCATGGAAGTCGGCAAGAACCGCATGGAAGCACTCGGTGATGTCGCCGAGACGGCGGACCTCTTCCGCTACGCCTGCTACCAGATGGAGAAAAATGAGGGTTATGAGGTCGAGATGGGGCGCGACCCGCTGACCGGATTCATCTCGGTCAATACTTCCATCTTGCGACCGTACGGGGTCTGGGTGGTCATCAGTCCCTTCAACTTCCCCGCCGCGCTGACCGGTGGTCCCTCCGCTGCTGCCCTGGTGGCAGGCAACACCCTGGTGATGAAGCCTGCCACCGACACACCCTGGACCAGCCGCTTCATCGCCGAGTGCCTGCGCGACGCCGGCATCCCGGCTGGAGCATTTAATTACGTAACCGGGCCGGGCTCCTCCCTGGGACAGGCATTGATAGACCACCCGGATGTGGCGGGCATCACCTTTACCGGTTCGTTGGACGTGGGTATGAAGATTTTCCGCGATTTTGCGAGAGGGACGTGGGTGCGTCCCACCATCCTGGAGATGGGTGGGAAAAACCCGGCTATCGTCACCCGCCACGCGGACCTGACAGACGCCGCCGCAGGTATCGTTCGTTCCGCATTTGGCCTGCAAGGGCAGAAATGCTCGGCCTGTTCTCGGGTTTATATTGAAGAGCCGGTCTATGCTGAGTTACTCGACCGCCTTGTCGACTTGACCAGTAAACTCGTCATCGGCGACCCGGTCAAACGCAGTGTATTCATGGGACCGGTGGTCAACCGCAGTTCCTATCGGGATTTCCAGAACTACACCGAAGAGCTGAGCCAGGCCGGCCGCTTCCTGACCGGCGGGAAAATTCTGACGGAAGGCGAGTACGCCAGGGGCTATTATTGCCCCCCAACGCTGGTCGCCGACGTGCCCCTCAACCAACCTTTGTGGAAAACCGAGATGTTCGTCCCGATTACCACGCTGGCGAAAGTGGGCAGTTTCGACGAAGCTATGCAGCGGGCGAATGACGTAAAATACGGCCTGACCGCCGGTATTTATGGAAACCAGGACGAGGTTGATGAATTCTTTGATAAAATTGAAGCCGGTACCACCTACGCCAACCGCCCGCAGGGCGCCACAACCGGCGCCTGGCCGGGCTTCCAACCCTTTGGCGGGTGGAAAGGCTCCGGATCGACGGGGAAGAACTCCGGTGGACAGTATTACCTGCCGCTCTATATGCACGAGCAGATCCGTACACGGGTAAAACGCGGCTGATTGCCCCGGTCGGCGCGTCTTCGCTCTTTCAAGGTTGTGGTGCGGCTGGCGGGATCGCCCCAGCCGCCATTGCCTGCCGGATCGGAGTATAGCCCAGGCCTGCGCAGGCTGGATGGGTTATCTGTATGTCCCTTACTGGCCGTATCGGCTGTTTTTTCTTGCTGGTCGGCGGCGGTTTGCTGGGTCTTTTCCTGGCGTCCGATCGCGCGCACACCCCGGTTTTCAATTACTTGATTGCCGGGGCAGGGTTGTTCCTGTTCGGCCTGTGGTTATGGTCAAAGGGCAAATCTGCCCCGCGGCGCAGCGGGCGTTTTCGCATTCTGCGCCGTCCCGGAACGAAGGATGAAGAAACCGATGAATAGCATTAGCAAAATCACCTCCCTCCACGATGCCATCGCCAGTTACGTTCACGATGGTGATACGGTCTATGCCGCCGGTTTCACCCACCTGATCCCATTCGCTGCCGGTCACGAGATCATTCGCCAGCAGCGGAAGGAGCTGACCCTGGCGCGTGCGACACCCGACCTGATCTACGATCAGATGGTGGCGGCGGGAACCGCACGCAAAATTATCTTTTCCTACATGGGCAACCCGGGGGTCGGATCCTTGCGCATCCTGCGCAGCGAGATTGAGGCCGGGCGCCTCGAATGGGAAGAATATTCACACTTCAGCATGATCACCCGCCTGCAGGCCGGCGCTACCGGGCTGCCGTTCATGCCCATGAACCAGACCGCCGCAACCGACCTGGAGAAAGCCAACCCGCAATACCGCCGCGTTACGGATCCGTACAGCGGGCGCGAGGTAGTGGTCGTGCCGCCGCTGCTGCCGGACGTGGCCATCGTGCACGTGCAGCGCTGCGACGCGCAAGGAAACGCCCAAATCTGGGGCATTCTCGGCGAGCAGAAAGAGGCGGCCTTCGCCTCCAAACGGGTTATCCTGACCGCGGAAGAGATCGTGGATGAGCACGTGATCCGGTCGGATCCGAACCGCACCATCATCCCCGAGTTTCTGGTCAACGCGGTGGTGCCGGCGCCCTACGCGGCGCATCCTTCTTACACCCAGGGTTACTATGACCGGGATAACGCCTTTTACATCGCCTGGGATGAGATCAGCGAAACGCAGCAATCCACGCAGCGCTACCTGGATGAGTGGGTCTACGGGGTTAAGGACCGGGGTGAGTATTGGGAGAAACTCGGCGCCGAGGTGCACCAGCGCCTCTCTGTCCGGCCACGGCTGGCGACTGCAGTTAATTATGGGGAGTACTAAGAACGTTATCCGCGAAATTAGCGGATAAAATGTTTTTTGCGAAATTTGCGGATAAAAAATGTCTTCACAATATACCTCCTCTGAACTAATGACCATCCACTCCGCCCGGTTGCTACGCGACGGCGATGTGGTTTTCGTCGGTGTGGGGTTGCCCAACCTGGCCTGCAACCTGGCGCGCCGCACCCACGCTCCCAACCTGCATATGATCTACGAAGCCGGGGTGATCGGCGCCAGGCCGGCGCGCCTGCCCCTCTCCATCGGCGACCCGACACTTGTCAGCGGAGCCTCAGCCGTGTGCAGTATGTACGATATCTTCACACTCTACCTGCAGCGCGGGAACGTAGACGTCGGCTTCCTGGGTGGGGCGCAAATTGACCGCTTCGGCAACATCAACGCCACTGTCATCGGCGATTACCAGCACCCCAAAGTGCGCCTTCCCGGATCGGGCGGCTCGATGGAGATCGCAGCTTGGGCCAACCGCTGTTACATCATGACTCCCCATCAAAAACGGCGCTTCCCAGCGAAGGTCGATTTCGTCACCTCGGCTGGATTTCTCGGTGGACGGGCGGAGCGGGAGGCTGCGGGCGTGCGCGGTAAAGGTCCACAGGCTATCGTCACCGACCTGGGAATCCTGGAACCGGACGAGGGCGGCGAGCTCATCCTGGCTGCCATCCATCCCGGCGTCGCGCTGGAACAGGTGTGCGCCAACACCGGATGGCCGCTTAAAATTTCACCTGATTTGCGCACGACGGAACCTCTTCAGCCGGAGGAGCTGCGCATCCTCCGCGAAGACTTGGATCCGCAAGGATTTTACCTGAAAGGAGCAGGCTAACAAATGGCCAACCCTACGGTCGAAGTTTTGGTAACAGTGCCCCTGGGCGAGATCCTCCTGGGGCGATTGCGAGAGGTTTCGGCCCGCTTGCATATTACTTCCAGTCCTGCTCGGAAGGCCGAAGAAATCTCTGATGAAGTTTGGGCGCGCACTGAAGTCTTGTATACCGACCTGGTCCTGCCGGAAGCGGCTAAAGCGCCCAACCTGCGCTGGATTCAGTTCCATTTTGCGGGTATCGATGCGGCCGTGGAGTCCCCGCTGCTGAAGAACAGCACGCTGGTGGCTACCACGCTGAGCGGTGCGGCAGCCTCTCAGATGGCCGAGTACGCTGTGATGATGATGCTTGCGCTGGGTCACCACATCCCCGACATGGTAGGCCTGCAAGCGCGAGCAGAATGGCCGCGCGACCGCTTCGAAAGGCTGTCGCCGCGCGAGCTACGCGGCAGCACCGTGGGGATCGTGGGTTACGGCAGCATTGGCCGCCAGATTGCTCACGTGCTGCAACCTTTCGGCGCCTCCGTTCTGGCCGCCAAGCGCGACGTGATGCACCCGGAGGATAATGGCTACCGCGTCGAAGAGTTGGGCGGAGATCCTGGGGGAGACCTTTTCCAGCGTCTCTACCCGATCGAAGCGTTATCTTCGATGTTGAAATTGTGCGATTTTGTGGCAGTTACTATTCCCTTGACGCCTGAAACCCACAACCTGATCGGTGGAGAGGAGCTCAGCGTTATGAAACCCACGGCTTACCTGGTCGATCTATCGCGGGGTGGCATTGTAGATCAATCCGCCCTGATCCAGGCGCTGCAAGAGAAACACCTGGCCGGGGCAGCGTTGGACGTGTTCTCCGAAGAACCACTGCCCTCCAATAGCCCGCTCTGGAAGATGGGGAACGTCCTGATCAGTCCGCACATCTCGGGGACCAGCCCGCAGTATAACGAGCGGGCTACCAGCTTATTCGTTGATAATTTGAACCGTTACCTGACCGGGTTGCCCCTCTACAATCGTTATGACCCGCAGAAGGGCTATTGATTCGTCGGGTAATTCATTTGTTGGGTAGCTTGGTGGTGGGGT
>JAQTMA010000231.1:0-2594 GCA_028714615.1 Anaerolineaceae bacterium
AATAAAGGTATTGAATCACCCCCGTCCCCGCAAAACCGGGATCGGGTTCGAACAAGCCAAATATCGAAAAACCCGGAATCTCGGTTCCGGGTTTTTTATTTTGGTCAGGATCAGCTTGAACATCGGTTATCCCCCTCACCCATAGGTCACACCTGACCCCCTGGCTTACCTACTGTCTGGATAGTTATGCCAGGCGCGGAGGAGTGGGGCGTCTTCCCCGAGGAATCGGTTGTAGCCCAGGCACAGCGTCCCGATGCTTTTACGGGATCCTTGCCTGGGGTCTTGGTTGAACAACCCCAGGCACAGCGTCCCAATGCTTTTACGGGATCCTTGCCTGGGCAACTTGCTGCCCTTGCGGTGCGCGAGTTGCGAGCGTAGCCTCCGAAGAAGACGTGTGAGAAGCAATCCCCAACAAACCCAGGTGGGGGTGTTGGGGATTGCTCACCTGCCCACGCCGCCCCGGCGCGAAGAACCGTGGGGTGCAGCAGGTGCTGGGTCGTCGCCCGGGAAAGAGTATCCAGGGCCCCTTGCACACCGTCCCGGTGTTCTTCCGGGAAAGGCGTGACCGTGAGGGAGCAATGACATATGGGGGAAAGGAATGCTTTTCAAGATGGTTTTGCCTAACACAGTATTGATTCGGCGAGTTGGATTTGAATGGACTAGCCCTTCAACGCCCCAGCCATCAAGCCGCGCAGGAAGTAGCGCCCCAGGAAGGTATACACCAGCAAGGTGGGCAACGCCGCCAGCAAGGTAGCCGCCATCAAAACGTTCCATTGCACCAACTGGCTGCCCGCCAGATTATTCAATGCCACTGTCACCGGCCAGTGAGATTGGTTGGTCAGCACGACCGCGAACAGGAATTCGTTCCAGGCCTGGGTGAACTGCCAGATGATCACCACGGCAAAGCTCGGCGGCGAAAGCGGCAGGATGATGTGACGGTAGAGTCCCATCAGCCCGGCGCCGTCGATGCGACCCGCCTCCAGAATTTCTGTGCCCACCCCGGCATAATAGTTTCTGAAGATCAGCGTGGTGATGGGGATGCCGTAGATAATGTGCACCAGGATCAGCCCGGGGATATCCCCGTACAGCTTGATGTATTGCATGAACTTGACCAGCGGGATGAGGATGCTCTGGTATGGGATGAACATGCCGAACAGGATCAGGGTGAAGATCAGGTTTGACCCGCGGAATTTCCACTTCGATAGCAAGTAGCCGTTCATCGACCCTAACAGGGAGGAGAGCAACGCCTCGG
Organism: Anaerolineaceae bacterium; assembly: GCA_028714615.1. The sequence continues at coordinate 1,253 of JAQTMA010000231.1, forward strand.
GAATGACCATGATCAGGCTGTTTTTGATGTTGGGCGCCAGTTGCTTGAAACCAGCGACAAAGTTGTCGATATATATCCCGCCGATCGGTAATTGCCACATGGTCTTCAGGTCGACCTGGTTGAATGGCTTGAACCCGGTCAACAGCAGCAAGTAGATCGGAAGCAGGTAAACGACCGCCAGCGCAATCAGGAGCAGGTAGAAAAGGATGTTAATGGGCTGCCAACGACGCATGGTCATAGCTCGGCCTCCGTGCGCATGCTGTGGATCAGGTATGGAATCACCAGGACGGCCACGCTGACCAGCATCAGAATGCCGATGGCGGCGCCCTGGGCGTAGTTGGTCCCGTCGAAGGTTGTCGTCCACATGTAGATGCCGGGTACATCCAGGCGGATGTCTTTATTTCCGAGAGCTACGATCAGATCGAAGATTTTGAGCGACATATGACCCAGGATGATGACGGCGCTGAGCGTCACCGGTTGGAGGATGGGCAGGATGATGTGGCGGTAGATCTGGATCTCGCTGGCCCCATCCACGCGGGCAGCCTCGCGCAGGTCGTCCGAAATGCTACGGATGCCGCCAAGGTAGAGCGCCATGGTAAAGCCAGAGAGCTGCCAGACCGCCGGGATCACGGTAAAGGCCATCCCCCAGGGCTGAGGGGTGGCATGCCAATGGCTGATCAACCCGCTCAATCCCAAGGACTGGAAGATGAGGTTGATGCCGGTGAGGCGGCTTCCGGTAGCGGGGTTCATCAACCACCCCCACACCACGCCCGACGCAATGAAGGATATCGACATGGGGAAAAGAAAAATCCCGCGGAAGAGCGCTTCCCCTTTGAGCTTCTGGTCGAGCAAAACGGCCAGTCCTAACCCGATAACCAGGCAGCCCACGATGAACAAGACCGTAAACATGGCGGTGTTGCGCACGTCGATGATAAAGCGCGGATCATTGTCGATCAGGAGCAGATATTGCTTCAAGCCGACCCAGGTGTAATCTGGGTTCAGTCCCTTCCAGGCGCTGAAAGAAACCCGCACGGACCAGGCGATAAACCCGTACACGAAAATGGCGATGGCTACGATGGATGGAAACAGAATGGCAATGGAGAGGATCCGCTCGTCTTCGAACATCGATACGACCAGCAGCACGCCCAGGTAGAAGACCAATCCCGCAGCCAACAGGCTGATGGAAGTCAGGTTGGTTCCACCGATGCGAATTTCGGTTTTCGAGAGCGCGAAGAGGGCGACTGCGCCGGCGACGATCAGGATGATCGCCAGAACCAAACGGGGCGGACGCAGAACAAAATGCCGGGGCATTTGAAGGGCGGGACTTCGGGTTGTCATAGGC
>JAQTMA010000231.1:2694-6482 GCA_028714615.1 Anaerolineaceae bacterium
GGGGTGGGTCTCAGACCCACCCCCCAAGAATTATATGCGTGTGATTGAAATGATCGTTTACTTGCAGGTGCCATCGGACGCGCAGGCATCCGCCAGGGCTTTTTGCAGATCAGACTGCGCAGCGGCATCCATCTTACTGGCCTGGAACAAACCGATCGCGGTGCTGATCTTGTTCACCCAGGCTGGAGCGGCGACGACGCCGTGGAACAGGCTGCCAACCACCTGGTTGCTAGCCCAGTCTTTGGCTGCATCCTGCGAGTATTCGCTGAACTTGGTCGGATCGCAATCGGTGCGAGCGCAGATCGAGCCTTTCAGGGGGTTGAAGGCTTCCTGTCCTTCCTTAGAGGCGGCGACGGTCAGCCAGGCGATGGTCGCATCAGGGTGCTTGGCGTTGGCCGGCAGCACGAAGCTGTCCGACAGGAAGTTGAAGATGCCGTACGTGCCGGGCGAGACAGCCCAATCGAAATCAGTGTGAGGTTTGAGAGCCAGGCCGTTGGGGGCCGGATTGGCAAAGTAACCGTAGGCCCAGTCACCCATCACGTTGAAGGCGGCATCGCCATCGGCGACCAGCTTGGCCGCCGGCTGCCAGTCGGACATGGTCGAAGCGTCGCTGTTGGTGTAGGACAGCGCCTTGGCGTAATTAGCGAGAGCTTTCTTAACGTCCGCGCCTTTCCAATCGGTGGTGGGTGGGGTAGCCCACAGGCCGCTCCACTTATCCGCGCCGATCGTCCCGATCACGACGTTCTCAAACAGGTGAACCGCTGTCCAAGGCGCGCCCAGGGCCAGGCAGGTCTTGCCGGCAGCCTTGATCTTATCGCAGACCGCGAAGAAAGCATCCCAGGTCTTGAAGTCGGTCTTGGGATTGGCGGTTACTCCGGCAGCCTGGAGCACCTTGGGGCTATACCACAGCACGTTGGAGCGGTGGATGTTCACCGGGACGCTGTATGGATGCCCATCCTGAGAGATTAGCGGCAGGAGGGTCTTGGGTAAGACGCTGGCGAATCCGGTCGAGGCGAACAGGTCATCCAGGGGAGCCACCTGCTTGGCGGTCACGAAGGTGGCGATGGTCTCCTGACCAGCGTGAGCCTGCCAGGAATCCGGCGGGTCATTAGCGGCCAGGCGGGTAGCCAGCACGGCTTTGGCGTTCGTACCGGCGCCACCGGCGACCGCCGCGTTGACGAACTTGATATTCGGATATTTGGCCTCAAAGACTTTCACCATCGCGGCCAGGCCATCGGCTTCACCGGGGCCTACCCACCAGGAGAAGACTTCCACCTGGGAGCCGGCCGCGGCCGTCGTAGGCGCCATGGCGGTCGGGACTGTCGTAGCCTCGGCCGGAGGTTGGGTAGCCTCCATGACGGTGGTTGGGGCAACGGGTGGGGTGGTGGGCTGCTCCATGGTAGTTGGTGCTGTGGTCGGCGTGGCGGCCGGGGCGCAGGCGCTCAAAGCGAAAGATGCTACCATGATCGCCGCAATGAGTGTGTAAAACAGGTTATGCTTTCTCATCCAGAACCTCCTTAGGGTCCAATAGGTTGATCAGACGTACATCAAACAGCGCCCGCATGGCGCTGGAATGACCAAGGGGAATTGACCCGGTTTGACCGGGTGCTTCCATGAAATTCCGATATTGAGCGTGCCTGGTAAACTTTTCTGGTTACAAGTCCACATCAGTTCCCCTGTTTGGGACTTAGAAAAGAAAATTGGATCAGCAAGATAGTTGATATCTTTTGTATACTTACTTTACTACAAGCTATCAATTTGTCAAGCTGATTCTCCGCTGGCAACCCCAGTATGCCCAGCCTGGCCAGGGCGTACCCAATCAGGGCAGCCATCGACTAACACCCAGCCAAAAGTCCAGACGACCTCGAGGTTCAAACCCAGATGGGAGTCACTGCCTACTTTTCCGTGATGGTAATGCTCTGAATCGCATCACCCGTGTAATTGGGACTCTGCTGCGGGTCGCGCAGCCGGATGCCATTCACCACGTCCATACCGCTGATCACCTGCCCGAAGATGGTGTAATCGCCGTTCAGCCGCGGTTGCGCCGCAAAAGTGATGAAGAACTGGCTACCGTTGGTGTCGCGGCCTGCATTCGCCATGGCGACTACCCCGGCCTTGTCGAAGGTGAGATCGCTATCCTCGTTGACGAATTTGTACCCCGGGCCGCCGCCGCCGGTACCGGTCGGGTCGCCGCCCTGGGCCATGAAGCCTTGCAACACGCGGTGGAAGGTCACGCCGTCGAAGAAGCCCTGGCGCGCCAGGAAGACGAAGCTGTTGACCGTGATGGGGGCTTTATCCGGGTAGAGCTGGATCGCAAATTCGCCGCCTTTGGCCAGCTTGACCGTGGCGAGATACTGTTTCTTCTCGTCGATGAGGATCGGGGGAGCCGACGCATACTGCTTGGTGCCGACCAGGGCGGGGGTAGGTCCACCGACCGCAACGGTCGTAGTTGGTTTTCGGGACGATGCGATCGCCCAGATGACGGCGATCAAGGCCAACGCGGCCACGGCAGCGATGGCGATCTGGGTGGTACGCTTCTGGCGTTTTTGGGCGGCTTGGATGGATGCGCGGGTCGAATTAACTTTCTTGGGCATGAGAACCTCTCCGTTGGGATGACTGGGTTGCGTATGTAGATTATACGAGAAACCTGGCTCTCTGGCGAGGATGGTCACGAGGTGGGCGGTGTTCTTGGCGAAGCAATAACCTGTCCGAGGAGCAACGAGCGCTCCAGCAGACATGCGGCAAGCTTCATTTCCCCCGAAAGTCGTAGATGTTCTCTTCCACTGGCCAGCGTGAGGCGCAAGCCGGGCAGAGCAGCGCATCCGGCGTTTCCTGCAGCGGGGCATGGCCGCAGGTCGGGCAGCGGAATAAGGCGGTAGGTGTATCCAGGGCTGGGATGGCTTCCGGCTGCCCGGGGACGCACGCGCGCACGAATACGCTCGGGCTAAGCTGCCACCAGTTGCCGGTCAGTTGGGCGAACGAGTCCATCCAGGCCAGCAGACTCGCCGGGAGCGTTCGTTTCAACAGACCGAAGCGAAAATGCGACACGGTCAACTGGCGCTGGATTTGAAAGCCGCAGCCTGCCAGCCATTCCTGCACGGCCGCGGGATGGAAATCGAAGTTGAGCGCGGCAAACTCCACCGGTTCGCGGGTGAAGGGGCTCCACGCCTGGCGGCGCAGCGCGTAGCGCAGGATGGCTTTGAGGTTGTGTTTGTTGGCGTATTCCAGGATGAACACCGCCCCGGGCGCGAGAACTGCACGCACCTGGGAGAGGGCGAGGGGGGCGTCGGCCATATGGTGCAGGGTGCGGATCAGGGTAGCGCCATCGAAAATCCCCGGGAGGAAGGGCAGGCGGTAGATATCGGCAGCCACATACAGATAGCGCGGACTGCGACCCAGGCGTTGTTGCGCCTGCTGCAACTGGGTGCGTGAATAATCCAGCAGTACGACCCGCTCGAAGCCCTGGTATCGCCGGGTGTTGCGCCCGGCGCCGGCGCCCAGCTCGAGCAGGCGCTTCCCGGAGGTGGGCAGTAAGCGGCGCAAAGCGATCGCCTCGGCGGCGTCTTCATATGCCCGGCTGCCCTGATCCCAAAAGCTGGCCTGGTAATCAGAGCCTTCGTAGTCGCAGACAGGGGGAGTGTTCGGGTTCATTCGGGTGAGGATGTGCACATGCGTCCGGGCAGGTTTTCCGGCGGCGCCCAGAATGGCCTCCTAACCGTTGCTTCCTCTCGGACCTGGCGGGGTTCGAAGGATTCTGCCGCGCCGGTCCCACCCGGACGCGGGGTAAG
>JAQTMA010000232.1 GCA_028714615.1 Anaerolineaceae bacterium
GTCTCTACCATGTCCCTGCGCCTCGGCGCGAGAACGAACGCTGAAACCCCCATCTTCCGCACCACCTACCCTCAGTTCCCTAGGAGAGCAAGTCCACCAGGTCGCCTTCTTTGAGCCTGGCCAGTTCGCTCGGCGGGATGGCGCGCACCACTTTTTTCGTAGCCCGGTCAATCATCAAGATGGTCACTTCCTGGGTCTGGGGATCGACCACGAAGCGCAGGCGCAAGTCGCCGTTCAGCACCGGCTGGACGCGTGGCACGCTCTGGACAGGTTGCACTGGCAGCGCCGGCAGCGGGATGGGCTCTTCGCTGCTCGCCGCGGCCGCATCGTCCGCCGCCGATACCCCGGCCGTCAGGCCCGGGTTGATCTTTTCGACAGGGGAAACCGAATTGATTGACATACACGCCTCCTTAGGTTTGCGGTTATGCGAGGCTGCTGACTGTACTGTAAATCGTGTTCATCTGCTGCTGAGTGTATTGCAGCATATAAAGCTGCGCCTGCAACTCACCGTACTGGTTGGTGAGCGCTTCCTGGCGCTTTGCCAGACGACCATTCATGGAGGTGATCTGGTCGCCCAGGTCTTTGCTTTGTGCATCGTTACTCCGCAGGGCGTAATCGAGATAGCTGTTCGATCCGGTAAAGCGTCCCAGCATCGTGTCGGCTGAAGCCATGACTGTGTCGAGTAGCGACTGTACACCGGTTGTATTGCTTGCCAGCGCCTTCTCCAATTTGGTTGCGTCCGAGAGCTCTAGCTTGAGATTGCCGTTCAACGTCAGTCCCAGCTCACGCAGGTTCTTTTGATTGCTGGCAGTGATCGCGTCATGCCCAACCAGGCCAAGCAGGTCCATCCGCAGTCCGGTGAAGGTGCTTTCGCCGGCCAGTGAACCGCGCGTGTACGTGCTGTCGGCATTCTTGGTGACCGCTTGCTTGTCTGCCAGGTAGGTCGTCAGTGTATTGAATTTCTCCACAAAATCCTTGACCGCATTGGTTTGCGGGGTATTGTCAGAATTGATCGTCAGGGTAGCCGATTTTCCTTCAGCGTCCGCGGCCAGGTTCAGGCTGACTCCACTGACCACATCCGTCAGGTTGCTATTCTGGCTGCGCTGAACGAGGATGCCGTTCAGAATGAATTGAGCATCGCTGGCCGCCTGGAGCTGGTGGGCAAAGTCGCTCCCAGCCAGGATTCCCAGGTCTTGGAGTACACCGGGATTCTCCGGGTGGGCAGGGTCCACCACCTCGCTGGCCAGGATGGCGTGATGGATGCCCGTAGACTCGGCGGATAACACCAGGCGCCGGTCGACGATGGTAGCCGAAACGCCGTTGCCCGCCGCGTAGCTGGCTTTGTTGATCTTGCTGGCGATGTCATTAAGCGTATCGCCAACCGAAACAGAGATCAGCGCGCCCTGGGCAGCATAGGTCACCTGGGCAGGCGGGTGAACTGCATCCCCGCGCACGCCAGGTTGGTAATCCGACGGGTTATTGCCGGGATTATCGCCGAAGCTGATCGTCAATCCGCGGCCGGTGTCGTAAACGCCTGCGACCGTAGGGATGGGCTGCCATCCATCGGTGAACTCGCTGCTGCCGGCTCGTTGGATGCTGGTTTCCTGGCCGTCTCCGTCTACAAGACGGAACTGCCAGGTGGAGGCATCCGGATCGTAGCGTGTTTCGACTACCCGATTGCCTTGTCCCAGCTCGTTCTGACCGGGGGCGATCTGGGTGGAAACGCCGAAACCGGTCACCGCGCTGCTGGTGGGCAGGGTCTCCCCCGAGATTGCCCGGCTGGCTGCGCCGCCTAAATAGAAATCACCGCTGTGGCCGAGCGCCTGATCGATATAGGTTTGTTGATCGGAAGCAGCGCGTTGCTCGCGCGCCAGGGTCACGTTCGAAAGGGTATAGCTGCCGGGTTGAGCGCTGATCGACGCCGTAGCGCTCATTACCGTCGCACCTGCTACCGAAGCCCCGCTCACATTGACCGTCCGCCCGGCTTTCAGTGCATAAAAGGGATTGGTACTGCTCAGTGCACGCACTGCCGATTGCAGGCCGTCCAGTCGCGTCTTCAGGTCGTTGTAGACCGCCCGTTGGGTGGTCAGCGAATCGCGTTTTGCCGTAAGCCGGGTGAGCGGTTGGCGCTCGATCTCCATCAGGCTGTTGATCAAAGTGGTGAAGGTGGAACTGAGCGCGGTAACGGTGGTGGCCATGCGGATATCCCTGTAATTCGAAATAGATGCTGATTTTCCTGGTTTAAGTATCGGCAGGCGAACGCAAAACTTTAGTGGCAAAGGGAAAAAACACAGGGCGGATGTCAGACTGCCTCGTCTCCAGTAACACGTGTAGGGGCGGGTCTCAGACTGCCTCGTCTCCAGTAACACGTGTAGGGGCGGGTCTCAGACCCGCCCCGTTCTGGATCTTCAATAAAAAATCAATCTAGGGTTTATCGGAAGAGGGAAAGCAGGAACTGCGGTGCAGCGTTTGCCTGGGCCAGCATGGCGGTAGCCGTCTGCTGCAGGATCTGGTACTTGGAAGCGTTCACCTGCTCCTCGGCCATGTTGGCATTCATGATGCGGTTGTAGGAACCCTCGATGTTGATCTGAGCGTTGGAGACCTGTTCTTCCTTGAAGGATAAACGCCCTTCCATCGAACCGATATCGCTCATGACCCCGCTGACCGTTCCAATTGCTGTATCCAGCGTAGTTAGGTAGCCTTTGAAATCTGTGGCCGTGGCTAATCCCACAATTAATGTTTCTGGTGGAGTCGTATCAACTGCATAATCAACGACGCCCAGACCGTGACCACCTAAATTATGGGATAGGTCCAAAGTGGTAACATCATTCACAGTTGTGCCAGATCCGGTTTGGAAATTCAGCGCATTAGTGCCGGTTTTCGACCCATCGAGCAGCTTCGTGGTTCCGTCCCAGGTAGTTTGGGCGACGATGTCATCGATCTGGGCAGCGTAGGCGGTCAGTTGAGCTTTGATAGCAGTGCGTTCGCTTGACCCCATGGTATCGCTGGCGCCTTGCATGGCCTTGTTGCGCATCTGCACCAGAATATCATTGATCCGGCCGGCGCCAGATTCGGCCACGGCTAAGAGGTTTTTGGCGTCCCCGATGTTATCGAGGGCGGTCTTGAGGCTCTCGCTGCGAGCCTGCAGCTTGGTAGCGATGGTCAGGCCGGCGGGGTCGTCGCCAGCGCTGGTAATGCGTTTGCCGGTGGCCAGGCGAGCCTGATGCACGGCCAGTTTGTTGTTGATATTGTTGAGGGCATTCAGCGCGTTGAGGGCGCCGATATTGCCGGCCACACGAGTAACATCATAATTCGGCATCTCAAACCTCCATGTTTGATTGATCCGGGGATCCTTCCCCTGGTTTGCTCAGGTGAGGGTGGTTTATCAAGCCACCCTCCGGGATTAGTGATAAATCAGTTGTGAACCTGTCTCAATCCCTGTTTTATCGGAAGAGGGAAAGCAGGAACTGGGGTGCAGCGTTAGCCTGGGCCAGCATGGCGGTAGCTGTCTGCTGCAGGATCTGGTACTTGGAAGCGTTCACCTGCTCCTCGGCCATATTGGCGTTCATAATGCGGTTGTAGGAACCCTCGATGTTGATCTGAGCGTTGGAGACCTGTTCTTCCTTGAAGGTTAGGCGTCCTTCCATCGATCCAATCTTGCTCATGACCCCGCTGACCGTTCCGATCGCCGCATCAACAGTTCCTAAGTATGTTTTGAAAGTTCCAGCGTCTATAGCTGCTATAATAGCTGCACCGCCAACCAGCAAAGAACCAACGCCGGTTGAATTTAGATTTTCACTAAGGGTAAGGGTAGTAGAATCGGCTGCACCAGTGCCAGCGCCGGTTTGGAAACTTAATGCGGTTGCGCTTCCAAGTAATTGAGTGGTTCCGTCCCAGGTAGTTTGGGCGACGATGTCATCGATCTGGGCAGCGTAGGCGGTCAGTTGAGCTTTGATAGCAGTGCGTTCGCTTGACCCCATGGTATCGCTGGCGCCTTGCATGGCCTTGTTGCGCATCTGCACCAGAATATCATTGATCCGGCCGGCGCCAGATTCGGCCACGGCTAAGAGGTTTTTGGCGTCCCCGATGTTATCGAGGGCGGTCTTGAGGCTCTCGCTGCGAGCCTGCAGCTTGGTAGCGATGGTCAGGCCGGCGGGGTCGTCGCCAGCGCTGGTAATGCGTTTGCCGGTGGCCAGGCGAGCCTGATGCACGGCCAGTTTGTTGTTGATATTGTTGAGGGCATTCAGCGCGTTGAGGGCGCCGATATTGCCGGCCACACGAGTAACATCATAATTCGGCATCTCAAACCTCCATGTTTGATTGATCCGGGGATCCTTCCCCTTCTGAAAATCTCTGGGCTCATTTCCTGCTTACCGGCTGCCGGGTGGAGTCCGCCGCTGCCCGGGCCGGGGTTTTCCTGTCGAGCGCAATCCGGGTATAAGGTTTTCGCCGCTTCGCCTCCGGTTGAGTTGTGAGTCCGTTCTTCTGGTCTGCATCCCTTTTCGTCCGCCGGACCCTCCTTCTGAAGGCAAACCGCGTAAAAATCGCGTAAATTTTTCCATTCCCCCACACCTGCTCGCTCCAGTAATGCCTCCTGGACGATCTCGGCTATAATCATCTTGTTTCCATGCGCTCACATCCATCTCTCGATAGGCGGCCCGATGAAAAAACCCACGTCCCGGAGCTTCTGGAGCCAGACCTTCCCCCTCATCGTCCTGCTCGGCGTTTGCTTGTTCATCGCTTACCTGGCGTATCATTTCCATATTTTCGCCAGCGACAACCAGGGCCGCCAGCTCAAGTTCGTGGTTCAGACCTCCGGCGGCTATGCTGCCGTCACCCTCACCGATTCCGCCGGGAACGTGATCCATTCCGGCGTCGACCCTTCCCCCTGGGAGCTCACCCGCACCCTGTACAACGGCGAGGAGATCTACCTGACCGCCACCAACCCTTCCCAGGTAGGTACCCTCTCCTGCCAGATCTTCATCAACAGTAGCTTGTGGAAGCAGCAAACCGCCACATCGCCTGCTGACAAGGTAGCCTGCGCGGGCATCGTGCCCTGATCGGAAAAGTGGTTGGGTTATGGCGCAAAACGGAAGACCTGGTTCGTAGTGCGCACTTTAGTGCGCATCTTCCCGCTGGCCAGGCGTGCTGATTCGATAAGGATACTGCGCAAAGCGCGGACGACTAACCGTTTGCACCGATATTTCGTTAGAATTTGTTTGAAGGGAGCGTAAAAGAGGTGGGATCGATCGCTTGCCCGTTTTCGCGCACTTCGTAATGGATGTGCGGCCCGGTGGAATGACCGGTATTGCCGGTCAACCCGATGACTTCCCCCTTGTGCACGACCTGTCCCATCACCACCGGTACCTCGGAAAGATGTGCATAGTAAGTACGATACGGACCGTTTTCGAGGATCACCAGGTTCCCGTAGCCTTGTTCGTTCCAGCCGGCGTGAACCACCTTCCCATCCATCGTTGCCCGCGCTGGGGTGCCCACCACCACGCCGAAATCCAGCCCGTTGTGACCGGGGTGGAAATTTTGGGTCAATGGTCCATACACCGGCGCCCCGCTTGGGGGGTTGCCCGCCACCCCGCTTATCCCGGGAAAATGGGCGGCGCCGGCCTGGCTGAGCGTGTCAGGCGTGGACCCCATCACCTGGCTGGAGATCAATTGTTCGATCAGGCTGATCAGCACCGGTGACATCAGGTCTATCCCGGCCATCCCCCCCTCGCTGGATGCCGGTGTGGCCATCTGGGTCATCGACATCAGGCCGGTCAGGAGCTGCATGAATTCACCCGAACCGGCTGCGGGAGAAGCCTGCTTGAGAGTGCGATGCGGGTACGTCCACGCGGGGGATAGCGTTGGAAGAGAAATCGGGTCGTTGGCCATCTAAATCCCTGGCTGTGTCTGAGAAGCACAAAGCCTGTTGCTTGAAACCATTCTATCCCCTCATTTGCTCTTTCCCCATAAATTCTGCCTAAATTCCTCGCGATCCCGCTCCAGTTCTCTGGCAAGCGTCCGATATCATAACAGGTGCGGTTTATGGCTGCACCGGTTCAAGCAATCTGGAATCGAATGAACCAACCCAGGCGGTGGTCAAGATGTGGATTCGGCACCTCGTACTTCAAGATAACCAGATCATCTCCACGGACCCCAGGGAGATTTCCTCCGGCGTCCAATTTCTTGTGGAGCCGATCCCGTTGGACTGCCAGTCATATGATATTTTGACCATTACGGGTCGGGTGGATGAAGCTGGAGAAGTGTGCGCGTACAATCACATCCAGGTTATGCGCATGCACCTCCACCGTCCTTGGGGGTATATCAGCCCGGATGTTGCCTGCGGGAGGGGGGATTCGCCCAACTTGCTGACCGCCGAACAGAAGGCCTTGGTGTGCAGCTACCTGCAGTCCTGCAGCCTGCGCGCCTGGGAGAATGCCAGCCCTTCCGTCCAACGGGT
>JAQTMA010000233.1 GCA_028714615.1 Anaerolineaceae bacterium
TGCCAAAGGCCGCTCACCTGGCGGGGAGTGGGTTCAGGTGGTCTATGCCGGTGCGCCAGGAGGGGTAGCCTGGATTTCAGCTCAGTACCTGAGTATCCCTTCGCTGGGGTCCTTACCGGTCGCAGCAGTTCCTCCAACCCCGGGTCCACAGGTGACCCAGACAATCGACCCGACTCTCGCATCTCAGTTATTAGTGACAGCCGCGCCGACTCGCCTACCGACGTTTACCCAACCTGCCCCCTTGGTAATCCCTACCCTCCCGGCACAAGGCACAATGGCAGGAAGTGGAGGCATCCCGATGGGGATGGTGATTGTAGCTATGGCTGCCCTGGGTATCTTTCTGGGGTTGATTTCCTTGATCAGAGGCCGCTAGATCGCGAAACAGTATTACTGGTAACGAACTCATCCAGCCGGCGCAGGCAATTTGATCCCAGCTTGTGGCCGACAGCAGACTCGCAATAAGTTACTTTCGCCCCGGCTTGTTCTAAAGTCAGGATTGCCTGGAGTGCGCGTTCTACCGGGACTGTATCATCAACGGTGCCATGGGCTACAAAGACAGGGGTGTCTTTCAAAGGGCGAGTTTGCGCATAGGCATCACCGCCTACCGGCAGGAACCCCGCCAGTCCGGCGATGGAGTCCACTGGTATCGGGTGGACCAGACCGATAGCGTAAGCTAAGGCAGCCCCCTGGCTGAAACCGACCATGGTTAATCTGGAGGAAGGCGCCTCACGTTTGGCCCAGGTACTCACCCATTCCGAAACTCGCACAACGGCAGGCAGGTAATCCTCAATAGTGGCATCCAATCCAGACCGAGTTTCGGTCCATCCATAACCAGAATCGGGGGATGGGTAGAGGCCACGTGGGGAAATAATCCAGGCATCCTTGGGGAAGTGGTGGGTGAAGATCCACATCACGTTCTCATCTCCGGTCCATCCATGGAGCAATAAAAAAACCCGTTGGCCAGGTTGGGTCACGGGCTTCCGCATTCTTACCCTCCAGCCAAGGATATCTGATATGACCGAATCAGTCTCGATTGGCACGCTTTACCACCCAATCCATTCCCCATAAGAATATTATGATCAAAGTAATGGGGAGCAATCCCCCCAACAGGCAGATCAGACCCATAACTGCAGCTCCGGGTCCATAAATCCACCAGATCAATCCATCCCCAACAATAAAAAGCAGTAGAAATGCCCCAACACCTAATCGGATGGTAGTTTGTCGTGCGTACTTGCGCAGATCACGAACCATGCATGCCTCACATCTTCACCCCCGGCAGGTCGGAAAGGGGCACAGTTTTTCGCCAGCTTCGTGTAAACCGGTTACCCCATGAATCGAGTTGCTTTATCTCAGGCAAGGCACGCTGGGTTGCTTGCTCTCCCAGTTTTACCAGGTCTGTCGCATTCACCTTTTCCAATATTCCAAACTCATATACAGGTGGACGGATGATCACATCAGGTTTATCTGCAGCCAAACGAAGCTCAGTTAACATGCGCCCCGAGATGTCGACCGATTGAAGGAAGATATTCATAGCTTGGGCGATCCGTAAGTGAGAAAGTCTACCGATAATTGGTCCAGGTACAGGCAATGGGATTGCCGAGGAAATTGAGAGTGCAGGCGCATCCGCCCAGCCATCCGGGGTTGGCGAAAGTACAACAGCGATGATCGGAAGTTTTGGAGCTAACCAACGCGCCAGTGCTACTGGAACCGGATCTACGATGCCTCCGTCGATCAGTTGATAATTACCGATCGTTCTGGGAGGGAAAACCCCTGGGACGGCCGCAGATGCCAATACCGCCTCCAACACATGACCTTTTCGTAAAATGATCTCTTGTGCGGTGTGAATATCTACGGCGGTGCAAGCAAATGGGATTTTCAGCTCTTCAAAGGTGCAATCGTCGAGCTCATTCTGTAATGCATGGATCACTCCAGCTAGACCAAGTAAAGATGGTCCATCTTGGGGCAGGCGGCTGAGCATGTGGGATGGATTGAGTTGTTGGAACAGCGCTTCAATCTGATCAGAACTGCAGCCGGATGAATATAATGCCCCGCAGATTGCTCCAGCACTGGTACCAGCGATGGCACGGATGTGTATACCGGCATTCTCAAGGCTGCGGATTACGCCGATATGAGCAAGTCCCCTTACCCCACCACCACCTAAAGCCAATACGATTTCCACAGATCATTCACTCCGGTGTAAAATCTTCTGCACCCCTAATGTGATTATACTCTCCCGTAAAGAAATTCATGTCCTCACTGGAGTCTTCACCTAAAAAACCAGTCAAAAAGAAAGCAGTCCATCATAAGATCGGAGATATCATGCTAGATCTGGTTTCCCCTATTGAGAGCCTGGAGAGCTCGTCCCCCATGATCACCCGGGCAGTAGCAGCGGGTTTATGTGAATTATATTGTGACAATTACCTCTTTCCTGCATGGCAACGGATTGGGTTAATAATATTGGGTATTTTTCCTCAAGCAGTTGCGAGAAGGGTAATTCAATGGGAGCAATCTCTGGCAGGATTACCTGAAGAGCAGGTTCGTGGGTTGAGAATCAACCAGTTGATCAATGTTCGCCTGGCTGATTATTCCAATTCCGCTGAACGTTTTCCCGCAGTTGTCATCGGGGTTGGGCAGGGAGGAGCAACCGCACACCTGGCGCTGGCAACCGGGGGACCATTTCTACCACAAGCGTTTGTCCTCACCCTCAAAGGGGGCTCGTTGAGTGGGAATGTACAAGAATATCTCTCTCGCTCGGCTACCCTTGCTCAAAGCATTGCCAGGAATAATCCTGGCATAATGACTATTCAGCACTACGATCCGCTCCATGACGGATGGCTGACCCGGCGAGTTAACCACTTGCGGATTAAACTACTGGACCTTCCGCTGGAGTATGTTGATTTCATTCACCGGCGCATCGAAAATGGTGGAGATGTAATTTACCTGGATGGAGGCGCAACCTGGCTGCGGTACCGGCTGGATGAGCGCAGCGTTTTCCAGGTGGGCGGATGGGGTGACATCCCCGCAGAAGAATATTTGGAATGCAGCCCGCGTGTAGCTCATTATGCACACCTGGCTGGGTTGACTGATCTGGACTGGAAAGTTCAAGGTTTCCCCCTCGAGGCTGGTCCCGAATCGGAATGGGGCAGCGAGCCTGGATTGGGTGAAGCATTGGAAGAATTTTGCACTGTAGAAGGCTACCGGTTCACCCGGATTCATTTCCCAGAACCCAACGGATTCTCTTGGTTAGCCTATTTGGCGGTCCAAGAATTGATCAATCGAAGTGGACTGTCCCCATCTGGTGTGGTGGTGGAAATGTTCTCCCAATTTGATGCTTCGGCAGTGATTCGAAGTGGTCTTCTTCCTTTGTGGCTAATATTCAATACACATGATAGTTTGAAATTTCTACGCCAGATGGTTCCATCTTTTCCGAAAAACAAACCGGTATTTTTCTCTCCCCTCTCGACTTTTTCGATAACTCCGGACCTGGTTTCTTGGGATGAATGGGTGGAAGCTTTATCGGGGTTGGCATGGACTAATATCGGTGCACGAGCGAGTCATTATCCGTCCGATGCGAAAGCTTTGGTGGAATGGAACCATCTATTGCATGCTTGGTGTAATGACCATCCGCAGCCTATACGTGGCAGGTTGAGTGGCGCAGAATTAGCTGACCTATCCAGTGATGTAGTAAATAACTATGGAACGAGCGATATAATTTAACGTCATGAATTTCGCCACAGCTCTATTCCGACCGGCCCAACCGGTCCCCGAGAAATTTCGGGGGAACTTTTCTCACCTGATCGCGGATATCGCTTGGTTCGGGGTTCTGAATGGCAGCACCATTGCCTTCCTATCGATCTATGCGGCCCGTCTTGGTGCATCAACTCAGCAATTGGGTCTTCTGAATGCGGTCCCTGCCATCATTAATTTAATGTTCGCCCTCCCCGCAGGTCACTGGCTTGAAACCCACGTGCATGGCAGGCCGGTTTTTTGGGCATCCATCATCCATAGGTTGTTTTACCTGGCACTGATACCACTACCCTGGTTGACCGGAAGCAATAACGAACAAATATGGGCAGTGATCCTGGTCACCCTTTTGATGAGCATTCCTGGGACTGGCTTGGCTATCGGGTTCAATGCATTGTTTGCGGATGCCGTTCCGCCGGAATGGCGGGGACACGTCGCGGGTATTCGCAATTCTGTCCTATCTCTGACGACGATCACGACCTCGTTGGTTTGTGGGCAAATCTTGATTCGTATTCCATTTCCTGCCGGTTATCAAACCGTTTTTGGAATTGGTTTCTTGGGGGCTATGTTAAGCTGCTATAACCTTTGGTTTATTAGAAAAGAGTCGCCTCCTCCTCTGGCGAATGCTGTGGTATTCCCGGTAGGAGGCGCACAGGCTCACCGCGAAACGCCCGGTCACTTTCGAGAAATCCAGCCCTTGAGAAAAGGGTTGCTCCCAAAGATACTCAACCTGCAACTAGCCCGTCTGGACGTCATACGGGGAAATTATCGCCGCGTGATATTACTATTATTTTTCTTTCACCTCACACAGTACTTGCCTGTGCCACTGTTTTCGATCTACTTGGTGGATGTCTTACACCTGAGTGACCAAACAATCAGTTTTGGAACTGCCATTTTTAGTTTAACCGTTTTCTTGGGCTCAACCCAATTGGCGCGTTGGTCCATACGAAGGGGAAACAAAGTTATTACGGGAGTGGGCATCCTCTTGTTTGCCGCCTTTCCAGCTTTGCTTTCCATAAGCCACGAGGTAGGATTATACATTTTGGCTAACTTTATCGGTGGTTTTGCCTGGGCGTTGGCAGGAGGGGCTCTTTATAATTATCTGCTTGAAAAGGTCCCTGAAAATGACCGGCCAGCTCACCTGGCCTGGTACAATCTTGGTTTCAACGCGGCGATTCTCCTTGGTTCGTTGGCAGGACCACTGTTGGCCGGGTGGATAGGTTTACCCGAAGCGTTGTTGGTCTGTGCTGGAGCCCGATTTCTATCAGGGGTTGCCGTTCTACGCTGGGGGTAGTTATGTTAGAATTGCCCGTATATGGGCATAAAGGTGGTCGCCTCCAATCGGAAAGCGGCATTCGAATACTTCCTTCTCGAACATTTCGAGGCAGGCATTGCGTTACAGGGAAGCGAAATCAAATCGATCCGAGCCGGTCAAATTAGTCTGAGCGAAGCTTACGTGCATGTTGACGAACACAACGCCTGGCTGACGAACGCCCATATTGCTCCATATGATCCGGCCAGCCGTAATAACCACGATCCGCTCCGTGAACGGCGTCTGCTCCTACACCGGAAGGAAATTCGTGAGATGTGGGATGCCGTCCGGCAAAAAGGAGTAACCATCGTTCCAGTCAAGCTGTATCTCAAGGACGGTAGAGCGAAGTTGGATATTGCCTTGGCAAAAGGGAAAAAGCTGTATGATAAGCGCGATGAAATCGCGCGGCGAGATGCGGAGCGCGAAGCAGATCGTCAGATGCGCGTACGCGAATAATCAGATAACCTCGGCAATACCTCTTCAGGTGTAACGTGCTTTCCAACAATTGGCTGGCATTAGCGATCACCCTGGTGCTATCACTGGTTTGGTTGCGTTTGAATAACCTTGCTGCTCACCGGGGATGGATGAGCAGCAGCTTGAGTCGAAAGATCATCCACATGGGCACAGGCCCGTTGTACGTGCTTTGTTGGCTTCTTTTCAACGACCAGGTTGGAGCACGATATCTGGCAGCCATCGTGCCTTTGGGAATTTCCTTTCAGCTCTTGTTGGTTGGCTTGGGAGTTGTTCAGGATCCATCTTCTGTTGAAGCGATGTCTCGTTCTGGAAAGCGTGAAGAGATCTTACGAGGCCCCCTCTATTACGGGATCGTTTTCGTCCTATTGACAGTCTTTTTCTGGAAAACTTCACCGGCAGGAATTGTGGCGTTGATGCTTTTATGCGGTGGTGACGGATTAGCCGATGTTCTGGGTAGTCGTATCCACAGTGCACGACTCCCTTGGTCGCCAACCAAATCTTGGGTAGGAACAGGAGCAATGTTCCTGGGGGGGGTCATTTTTTCGACGGTGATTCTAGCAATTTTTATTAGATTGGGTGTTTTTCCTGGCCCGGTCGTTGGTTATGTTTTTCCCCTCTTGATCATTTCCGCTACTGGCGCACTGGTCGAAAGCCTTCCTTTCAAAGATCTGGATAATGTAACGGTTCCATTTGTGGCCGTTGCTCTTGGATCCGTCTTGTTTTAGAAAGTTTATTGAGTACTTAACGTGGTTGAACTTGATGGAAATCATTTGACGATAGAGGACGTTGTCCGAGTGGCGCGTTTTGGAGAAGAAGCCCACCTATCTATCTTGGCTCAACAACAAATCCAACAAGCCCGTGATTGGGTGGAAACGATCGTAGGTCA
>JAQTMA010000234.1:0-1991 GCA_028714615.1 Anaerolineaceae bacterium
TTCTCCCAATTGGGAGCCAACACGTCCGCACCTCCAGACGTGATAAACGGATTGACCATCTCACGGTTGATTGTGCGGCTATCGATGCCCTGGGGACCCACTCGCAGCAGCGCCAATCCGAGCCGTGGCCATTCCCATACCGGCAGGTTGGTTTGAACCGCGTTGGAGAGCGCCGTGGAGATCTGGGGCGCGCGCGCCCATTCGGCTGGGTTGAGCATCTGCTGGAAAGCCGCCTTGATCAGCATCTGCCCGTGTTCCATGCGAAAGAAATCATCGGTTGACTTGCGCTCGCGCACGAAAGCCAGCGCCTGGTCGCCGTCCAGGTGGTGCCGTCCGGGTGGCAGGTTGGCCATTGCCTTGGGCAGGTCAACGTCGACCCCGCCCATGGCGGTCACCACATCCTTGAACCCGCTGAAACGGATTCGCACAAAATAGGGAGCTGTCACGTGGAACTCATTTCGGATGACCTGGGCGGTCGCCGCTGGCCCACTGCCGGGTTGGTCTAGCTCAGCGAAGAAGTGCGCCGTGTTGATGCGGTTTTCGCCGTGACCGGGGATCGGCACCCACAAGTCTCGTGGGATGGAGAGCATACCGACGTACGGTTGGGTCGGCAATAGGGTCATCAGGATGATGGTGTCAGCCCGGCCATATGTCTCTTGGCCCTCCGTCCGGTCGGCGCCCAGCAGCAGCAGGTTGGTGCGCATTGGTGCAAGCAGGTACACCGCCAACACGGCCAGAACGATCAGGATCGGCGCCAGGCAGCCGAAGCAGCCAAGGCAGGAAGTGCGTTTGCGGGTCGCTTGTTTGCTCTGGATGGGGGTGGGGGTGGCGCTCGCCGTAACGGGCTGGAAGGGCTGCGTCGCCTGGTTTGGATCGTAATTCGGAGTATTCCGTTTAATTGTCATACGCAATCAAATTTCCTTCTCGGTCAGGAATTCTAACCCAATCCACCTCACCTGTCATCCCTAGTATATCCCTCCCCGGGATGCTGAGCCCAAGCTACCCGAACTCTATTCTCTCGGAGATTAGGTGGGTTTGAAATCAGCAATGATCAATCAGCAATCCCCATTGCTTCTTCCCCTCGAACCGGGTAGAATGGCGGAAGTTAATTGACAGGAGGGAAACCTATGCCGAAATTCTACGTCCCCAAGAGCGCCCTGGCCATCGTGGCCCATCCGGATGATATCGAATTCAGCAACGTCGGTACCCTGGCGCGCTGGGTCAAGGCTGGCGCCCGCGTGGGCTACGTCCTTTGCACCAGCGGCGATGTGGGCATCGCCGAAGCGGGCATGACCCGCCCGCAAGCCGCGCAGATCCGCGAGGCCGAGGCGCTCGCAGCCGCGCGCATTGCAGGGGTGAACCACGTCATCTTCCTGCACGAGCCAGACGGCATGCTCGTGCCCACGCTCGAACTGCGCAAGAAGCTGGTGCGTGAGATCCGCCGCTTTCGCCCCGAGGTTGTCATGACCGGAGACCCGACCATCGTGTGGGCCGGCTCGGATTACATCAATCACCCGGACCATCGCGCCGCTGCCCAGGCCGCCCTGGACGCTACCTTCCCGGCGGCCGGCCAACCCAACCTGTTCGAAGACTTGGCGGATGAAGGCATTAATGCCTTCAAACCGCGCAAAGTGTACGTCAATGTTTGGGAGGGGGGTGACGTTTACGTCAATATCGATGAAACCATCGACTTGAAGATAGCCGCGCTACGCGCCCATAAGAGCCAGATGAAGGATTGGGACCCGGCAGAAATGGTCCGCACCTGGGCTGCCGCTGCTGCCAAAGGGAAAGAGATGGACTACGCCGAGGTATACCGCGTCGTAACGCTCGAAACCGACGAGAACTGGGAGAAGCTTGCTCAGGAAGCCGTCGGCGCTTGATCGTATACGATAATTTTATCGCCCGGCCGTCACATAGAAGAAATCCCGTTCGTACGGCTTCAAGAAGCGACCCACTCCATCCTTCATGTCTGTGAACAGTGGATCGGGTCG
>JAQTMA010000234.1:2091-6244 GCA_028714615.1 Anaerolineaceae bacterium
CCTGTTCCAGGTTCAACGCAACGATGGCAACCACCGCATAGGGGCGGTTTATGTCCGGCTGTAGAAAAGTCCGGTAGGCCACCGTCTGGCCGGTTGCATCCTGAATGTACGGAGACCAGGCGCCCTCGCCGGGCAACGATCCCAGTGGTTTGAGATCGACCGGCGGCCACGACTGAGCTGATTTCGGCGAAAGCGGTTGGAGCGCATTAGCCGGGGGAAGAACGGCAGGCGGCGCGGAGGGAGCATTTAAGTGTGGATTAGGCGGGGTAGTGGCTAAGGATGCCTGGGCGCTGGTCGTCCAGGGTGAATCGCTTTTTGCCAGGCCGAGGCGGAATTCGATACTTTTCACGGTATCATCGACTTTGAACATCACGGCTTCCATTTGGGCTACGGCCGGGTCGCCGAGGATTTTCCGCAACTCGTCGGCGCCTTTTGCCCCCAACATAGGATAGGCGCGCGATAATTCAACAAAAAGCACTCCCAAACAGATGGCTGCTGCCAGCAAACCAAGAATGAGCTTCCGCCAACCTCGTTTCCGAGTCATCGTTTACCCCCCTTTCTATTTATGCCCGTTACTCTTCTCGACCTCACTATCCTGTAAACTGGCGTCGGCCGGGATCACTCCCAGCGAGGCCACCAGGCTCCCATTTTGCAACCCGATCAGGTGCACTCCGCGCGCCGAGCGCCCCATCGAACGGATATCCTTGACTTTCAGCCGTAGCATGATCCCAGCCGAAGAGACGATGGTAATATCATCCTGATCTTGCACCACCCGGACGGCAGCGATCTTTCCGGTAACATCCAGGGCAGATTGGTTGATGGTCGCCACGCCCCCGGTTGCTCGCCCCTTGGGGGTATATTCGCTCAGCGGGGTGCGCTTGCCAAAGCCGTGTTCGGTCACCACCAGCAGGTAACCTTCCTTGGTCACCACTTCCATACCGGCTAAAGCATCGCCGGGATGCAGGCGAATGCCGTTCACCCCGGCTGCCGTGCGCCCCATACTGCGGATATGTTTCACCGAAAAACGCAACGCCTGGCCTTTCTGCGTCACCAGGATAATATCATCCTCTGCCCGGGTCAATCGCGCCCAGCACAATTGGTCGCCTTCATCTATTGTGATGGCGATCAGTCCGGATGGGCGCACCGAAGCGAACTCGGAAAGCGCGACGCGCTTTACCCGGCCGGCCAGGGTGGCCATCGTGCAGGAATCGCCTTCATTGAAACTGGGAACGGCTACCGCAGCGGTGATATGTTCTCCGAACCCAAGTGAGAGCACGTTGACGATCGGAATGCCGCGATCGGTGCGGCCAGCGTCTGGGATCTGATAAACCTTCTCCGAGTAGACTTTGCCTTTGTCGGAGAAGAACAGCACGGTGTAGAGAGTGCGCGCCGGGATGAGGGTCAGCACCTGGTCTTCTTCTCGCATCGTTTGCCCGCTCACGCCTCGTCCACCGCGTCCTTGCGCCCGGTAGGTGGCTGCCAGGGTGCGCTTGATGTAGCCCTTTTGCGTGATGCTGATCAGCACGGCCTCGTCCTGAACCATGTCTTCTTCGCGGAAGTCCTGGTGAGCCTCAGCCGTGATCTTCGTGCGGCGGTCATCGCCATATTTCTCTACCAGTTGGTCAAGGTCTTCCTTGATCAGGCCCAGGATCTTGTGTGGACTGGCGAGCAGTTCTTCCAGGAACTCGATGCGCTCAACGATCTCGTGATGCTCTGCTTCGATCTTGTGCCGTTCCAGTGCGGCCAGGCGGCGTAACTGCAGGTCCAGAATGGCTTGCGCCTGGATGTCCGTTAGGTTGAAGCGCTCCATCAATTGCGTCTTGGCGGTTTCCGCGTCGGCGGCTTTGCGGATGGTGTCGATCACCGCGTCCAGGTTGGCGAGGGCGATTAACAACCCTTCCAAAATATGCAAGCGAGCTCGGGCCTTCTCCAGGTCGAAGCGGGTACGCCGGGTAATCACCTCCTGGCGGTGCTCGATGTAGATCTGTAGCGCCCGCTTGAGCGAAAGTGTGCGCGGTTCGCCGTTCACCAGCGCCAGGAGTTGCACCCCGAAGGTGGACTGCAGTGCAGTGTACTTGTACAACTTGTTGAGTACTTGCTGGGCTTGCGCGCCGCGTTTGAGCTCGATCACGATGCTCATGCCGCGCCGGTCCGACTCGTCGCGCAGGTCGCTGATGGTATCCAGGCGTCCTTCCCGAGCCAGCTCAGCGATGCGCTCGATCATGCTGGACTTGTTCACCTGGTAAGGGATCTCGGTGATCACGATGGCGTTGCGCCCATTCTTGATCTCTTCGATATGCGCCACGCCGCGCACGATCAGCCGTCCGCGACCGCTGCCGTAGGCCTGATGGATGCCCTCTGTGCCTACGATCATGCCGCCGGTAGGGAAATCGGGCCCGGGGACGTGCGCCATCAGGTCGTCCACCGTCACTTCATCAATCGTGTCGTAATGGTCGATCAGGTAATGGATGGCTGCTGAGATCTCGCGTAAATTGTGCGGCGGTATGTTGGTTGCCATCCCCACTGCGATCCCCGAAGATCCGTTCAATAGCAGGTTAGGCAGCCGTGATGGTAATACGACCGGCTCTTGCAGTGATCCGTCGAAGTTGTCGGCAAAATTTACCGTATTCTTATCGATATCGGCTAGCAGCTCTTCTGCCGTGCGCGCTAATCGGGCTTCGGTATAGCGCATGGCCGCCGGCGGGTCGCCATCTACCGAGCCGAAGTTTCCCTGGCCGTCCACCAACATATAGCGCATCGAGAAATCCTGCGCCATGCGCGCCATCGCGTCATACACCGACATATCGCCGTGCGGGTGGTACTTGCCGAGCACTTCGCCTACGATGCGGGCGGACTTTTTGTAAGCGGTGTTGGCCCGGATGCCCATATCGTGCATGGCATATAGGATGCGCCGGTGGACGGGTTTGAGCCCATCGCGCGCATCCGGCAACGCTCGCGCTACGATTACGCTCATGGCGTAATCCAGGTAGGCGGTGCGCATTTGGTTATCCAGGTCGACAGATTGAACGGTACCGATATCCATAAAAAAACTTCCTTCCAAAACGAGAGGCAACCCTATAATTATACCCCAGCGGAGGGGCTTCGGCACGGTCGCGTTCGATTCTCCTGCATCCTTCCACGCCCTTATCGACTATAATTTGAAGCAATGGCCCGCGTCAATCGAATCGTCTCAGTGCTGTTCCTCCTGCTGGTTACCGCTTGCATCCCAGGTCGAACCTCTCCTTCTACTGGGACGGGAGCTGCCCCGGCTGCCGGCGCATACATCCAAAACAAGGGCTCCGACACCCTGGTCAACGTAGCTTTGGCCTGGGCGGAGAAGTACCAGCAGTTGCATTCCGATATCCGCATCTCGGTCACCGGCGGTGGCTCTGGGACGGGGATTGCCGCCCTCATCAACGGCACCGTGGACCTGGCCAATGCCTCCCGGAAGATCACCCCCGGCGAAATGGATGAAGCCCAAAAGAACGGTATCCACCCGGTCGAGATTGTCGTTGCCCGGGATGCCATCGGCGTCATCGTCAACCCCTACAACCCGGTACAGACTCTGACCCTGCAGCAGATCTCCGATATCTACACTGGCCGCATTCAGAACTGGAACGCAGTGGGGGGTGAGGATCGACCCATCGTGCGCCTCAGCCGCGAGACGAACTCCGGCACCCACGTCTACTTTCTCGAAACTGTCATCCGCCTGGGAAACAAGCAGAACAAGGACATCTTCTCGGCTGATACGCTCCTGTTGCCCTCCTCGGAAGGCATTATTTCGGAAGTGCGCGATAACCCCAACGCGATCGGATACGACGGCTTGGGTTATATTACCCCGGAGGTAAAAGTCGTCCCGGTAGCTCCGGCTACCGGCCAGCCTGGAGTGGCGCCTTCCATCGAATCGGTTAACGCCAGGCAGTACCCCATCGCCCGCGATCTATACATGTACACGGCCAAAGAACCCACCGGCGCCATCAAGACCTACCTGGATTGGATCCTCTCCCCTGAGGCTCAGGCTATCGTGAAGGAACTGGGCTTTGTGCCCATTAAGTAGGCAATAAGGCAATAAGGCAACGAGGTAACAAGTCGATGAGGCGATAAGGCAATATGGCAACGAGGCGACAAGGCAATTGCTCCTAAAACTCCGTGT
>JAQTMA010000235.1 GCA_028714615.1 Anaerolineaceae bacterium
TGGGCAGTCAGGTCCGTCGTGATCAGTTTACCTCCTACCCGGCGGGGGATATGGTTAATGTCCAGGTTAGGCGAGTACGCCGCTTGCAGGTACCACACCCCTTCTGTCGCGCCCACCTCCATAATGCCCTGGACGGCCAGCCCGGACGGGGAGAGGTATCCCGTGACCGCATCTTTCCCAGCCGCGCTGACCGGCCAGTGCCCATAGGGAAGCGCCAGGACGTTTCCCAGGCGATCTTCCAGATCAGACCGCCCGGCGTTGGCGAGCAGCGCCCGCAGTTTCAGATCGTTATCGCGGGCTTCCTGGATGATTTTTTCTGGGGAGAGCCGGTCCAGGTACGGATGGTGGTAGAAGTGATTGTACGGGATAGCATCGTGCTCGATGCTCCAGATAATCGTGCGGGTCAGGGCGTCCTCCCAACCGGCGCCTTTGAGGAAGGTTCCGCGGAGCAGCAGGTTGGCGTAATCTTTATCGCCCAAGTTGTAAAACAACGCAACCGAAAAACCAAAATCCGGGTGCTCTTGCGCGAATTGCCAGACCGTCCCCAACCCGCTGTTCGGAGAAATCGTTCCATCCGGGTTGAGAAATACCTGGTCGGCGAAAAAGAGGTCGTCGATGGTCAGGATCAGCGGACGCCGTCCGGCTGGCATGCGCAGATCGCCTGCCAGCCAGCGGGCCAGGGGAATCAGGCTATAGCCGGAATCGTAAAATGCCTGCAGCTCCTGGCGAAATTCGCTCAGGCGGATGTGGGTTGGATCGGAGACGCCGTTATCCGGGCTGAAGTGATGGTACAACACCACCGGAACCTGCGGATCGCGATCCCACACTGTGGCGACCAGGCTGACCGGGTTTGCGGTGGGGTTTATGGTAGCCTTCGGGGTTGGGGTGGCGGGGATGGGGGAGAGTTGCGTCGCGGTGGGTAGCAAGGGGGGAGGTAACCCCTCCGTCACCGGCGGCGCCACCGCCCCCGATCCGTAAGCCGCCAAACCAATAGCCAATAAAACGCTTAGCAGGGTCAGGCGGAAACGGATCGGTTGGGCCGGCGGCGGCGCTGCGCTCATCAGGTTTTCTGCCGAGAGAATTCCGGCCAGAAGCCTAAACAGCCGGCGGCATCACCGCGGGGGGAGCCGTTGGGCTGGAGGTCTTCGGCTTGCGCAGCCGCTTGAAGAGCGCCCACACGAGCCGGAAGAAGAGGTAGACGATTGCACCGATCGGCAGGACGAACAACACCAGCCAGATGGCCACATTGGCCAGGGTCTTGGCCGCGCTGACGGTAGCCTGCAAGGCATCGCGAGCCACGCCAACCGGCTGCCAGGAACCAATCGACAGGGGTTTGACCGTCTCGGTGGCGCGGATGGTCACACTGATGGCAGACATGTCGGCCGATTCTTGATAGTATTGGATCTGGCCTTTTATCACTTCAATCTGTTCGCGGATAGAGGTAAGTTGGTTGAAAACGTTGAGCACGTCCTCCGGTTTGGTGGCGGAGGCCATGATCTCGCGCAGTTGAGCTTCAGCCTGTTCCAGGTTGGTCTGGCGCGATTTCAGGTCGGTGTACTCCTTGGTCACATCCTGACCGGTGACGTTTTCCGAGAGCACATCTTTATTGGGATCCTTAACCAAGCCTTTAATCTTCAGTAGGGCTTCGTTCAGGCGGTCTGCCGGGACGCGTACGGTCACGCTGGCTTCGGGAGCTTCACCGCCGGCCTCCAAAGAAACCTTGTATGCATTCGAGCTGACCACGAAGCCGTTCATATCGGTAGCCATTTGGGTGATGGCATCCATCGATTTGAAAGGATCGGCGACCACAATGGTCAGGGTGGCATTGCGGATGACCAGGCGGTCGACGGACTGGTTAACGCCTGAGGCGCCTGCCCCCTTCCCGGGAAGGTTAGAATCCTGGAACTGGGGCGCTTCTGGTGCGAGAGCCCGGTTTCCGTTCGCTTCTGATGGAGCGGTACCGATATTGGGCGCTTTCGTTGCAGCATTTTTAGCTGCAGAACAGGCAGAAAGCAGCATTGCAATCAGGAGCAGAGCAATCAGGCTACGTTTGACCATCTTTTCCTCCTCGGGGTCTGACAGAATTGGCGTTTGAGGTGGAGACGCTAACGGCTGAAAGATTGTTCCCCATTACCAGCCTTCGGCAAGGCGCATAGCATGGCGAGCCGGCAAACCCGCCTCCAGAATGTGGGACTGGACGGAGACGACATCGTAATCGATGCGGCGCTGCTCCCAGTGGCCGGTTTCCGGGTCGAAGAGGGCGAAAGCCGCGCGCGAATCACGGTCACGAGGTTGGCCGACCGAGCCCGGGTTAAGAATGGCGCGCATCGGCACCGGCTGGTCTTGATAGCGGTAAGCCGGAACTGGCCGGGCCCGTTCGCCGGGATTGGTCTGCAAATAAAGAATTGGCAGGTGGGTATGGCCGGCCAGGCAGTAAGGGGTTTGAAAGTAATCGAAGTTGCTGGTCGCGGTGCGCGATTCGAGGATATATTCCCAAACTGGGTTGCGGGGACTGCCGTGCACCAGGGTAACCGAATCCCGGATGACTCGTTCTGGCAGTTGGCCAAGAAAGGCTTTACTCTCCCCGGTCAGCTCGGTCTGTAGCCAGACCATCGAAGCGCGGGCATCCGGATTGAAGTTGTCTATGTCGATCTGGCCAAGCGCAGCCGCGTCGTGGTTGCCGAGCAAACACACCAGGTTCGGCAAATTACGCACGCGCTCGATACATTGGTTCGGGTCTGGCCCGTAACCGACCAGGTCACCCAGGCACCAGACAGCATCGACCTCTCCGGCGGCGGTGAGAACGGCCTCCAGGGCAGGAAGATTGGCATGAATGTCCGACATGATCAGGATACGCATGACTAGCTGAATTCTACAGCAATTCTCCATCCCGGAGGGTGGATCTTCCCACAGGATAGAGAATTGCTGGCTTGTGGAGCGGCTCCGTGTTAAGGGAGGTTGAATTGGACCAGGTAGTTTCCGGTTTTTTCGGTGACCGTGGAGTTCGCACCCATAATTGCCATCCAACTATTACCAGGCTTGAAAGGCAGAGGTTTTCCATCTTTGGTGAAGAAGGACATGGGTTTCTCCATCCCATTCGATTTCCAGGTGCCTTCATAAACCTGCCCATCGCGGAAGAGCAGCGCGCGTCGGCCGGTGGTGTTGTTATTCATATCTACCTTGAAAATCGTGGACGCCTGCTCGGTGTGGAGCGCGAACACAACCACCACATTATTAAAGGCCAGTTGCTTTTTGTTATTCCGGTCAATGAGGGGGATCATTGTAACGACATTGTTCGCATCGATGCTTTCGATCCAACGCAGGTAGGCGCCAGTAGCGGTGTCGTAGCGCCATTCGCCCCGGTCGAACTGGTTGATTTGGATGGCGACCTGGGTGGCGGGCTTGCCGCCCTGGGGTACCGGCGATTCAAACCGCATCCCGTCCAGGTTGGGGCGGGTCTTGGGATCGGCTCCGTTCTTCTGGGCGTACTCGGTGAATTTGGCCGTGTCGGCCATGACGTTGTTTACCGTAATCGGGATGGAGGGATCACGGCAGATAGCCGGGCAAGTGGTATCCGATTCCGAAATGGCCCGGTTGCCCAAGGCGCCGACGATCAGGTTGAGCACGGTGACATAAGCGCCTGAGAATGCCAGCACACCCTGGTACATCGGGACAAGTTGGGCATCGATCACGCGACCGGAGCGGATCGGCCCCACCTTGGGAGCGTTCTGCCCGTAAAACAGGCCGACAAAGCGGTTCATGCCTTCACCGATGTAGTACTCAAAGACGATATCTGCGTTGGAGAGGCCGGCATGCGGACGGCCGCTCGCCGGGAAATTGGCTACTTTGACCATCACGGGGCGGCGGTCCAGGATCTTGGCATCCGCAACAGTCAGGCCGGTGAGCGGGTCGATATTGGCAGGAAAGCCGGTCGGTCCCACCAGGATGGGTCCCTGGGTGGCCGTCGGAGCGGAGGTGGCCGTGGGGGCGGTCGTTGCGGTGGGGGGCGCTTCGGTAGGTACGGTGGTGCTGGTCACCTGGGGCGGGACGGCCGTCAGGGTTTGCTGCGCGGCTTTGGCCACCTCGGTCTGTTGGTTGACTTGCGGGTTGGCGACTCCCTGGCAGGCGGAGAGCAAGATCGCAAACAGGCCCAATGCGCACAGGCTTCTTTGGAGTATGGTTCGATTCATCGTAGTTCCCTTCTTGTTACAATGTGGTCAAGTGAAAACAAAACTAATCGAAATGCACAGGATGAAGACAAGCAAACCTCGATAAAAGTTCCCGGGTCATGGATAAGCCGGGTGGACGAACCTGGGAGCTATAGAATTGTTGCCTTTCCGAGTGGATTTTCTGGCCGGTATCCGCCAGGTCTCCCATCGATTGGGGTGCAATTGTTATACCAGAGACTCACCCGATTGGGGAAGAGGTGAATATCCCGCGGCTTCTGGGGAGATTGGGGCGGCAAGCGCGAGACCACCGCTCACCCGGGCGCTTTGCCAGCCGCGGCAGCGCCTTGATTGAGCGAGTCGATGATTTCCGCCGCCAGGTCGAAACGGTTGAAGGCCGGCATGATGTAGACTCCCTGGATGGAAGGGCGCAATTGCTCGGCCAGCTCAATGGCAATGCGAATGCCTTCCTGGGGAGCTTCATTTCCGGCCTGGACCAACCTCCTCCGGGTTTCTTCGGGGATAGACATCCCCGGGACTTCGTGGTGCAAGAAGGCTGCGTGCCGCTCGTTATGCAATGGTAGGATTCCGATCAGAAGCGGCACCGGCAGCGCTCCATACTGCTCGCTGTACCGGTGGAGGAAAGCCAGGGTGGTTTCGGCCTGGTAAACCGGTTGGGTCAGGATGAAATCCACTCCCGCACGCAGCTTGCGGCGCAAATTCTTGATCTCTTCATCCGGGGTGGGCGAGGCCAGGTTGAGCGCGCCGCCGACGAAGAACGTGGTTGGCTGGCCGATGTCTGAACCGGCGTGGTCCAGGCCGGCGTTAAAGCTGCCTTTAATCAGCTTGATCAAGCCGGAGGGCACCAGGTCAAAATTATCCATCGCATCCGGGTAATCGCCGATGGCGGTGGGATCACCCATGACCACGAACACGTTGCGGACTCCCAGGGCGTGCGCCGCCAGCAGGTCGCCTTGCACGCGCAGCAAGTTACGCCCGCGGGTGGGGAAGTGCAGGACGGTTTCAACCTCCACCTTGCGTTGGATCAGGCTGCAGACTGCCCAGGGACTCATCCGCATGCGCGCCATCGGACTATCGGCCACGTCGATCACATCCGCACCGGCTTCAGCCAGCAAAGAAGCGCCGGCTAACAACTTATGGGTTGACAGACCACGGGGCGGGTCCATCTCTACTGCAACCACAAATTTCCCGGCTGCCAGCTTTTGAGCGAACTGGGTTGGCTGTTCGGCCGGGGATTGCACCTCTTCACGTTCGTTGAAAGTCAGGTTGGCTCCACCGTTTGGAGCGACAAGCGGAGTGGTATCAATCGCGTGACGCATGGCGGCGATATGCAGCGGGGTAGTGCCGCAGCAACCGCCGATCACGCAAGCGCCGGCCTGCCAGAATGCCAGGGCGTAATCGCCGAAATATTCGGACGCTGCCGGGTACATGATGCGCCCTCCGATCTGTTCCGGCCAACCGGCGTTGGGCATCGCTGAGCAGCGCACCTCGGGGACGGCCTGGCGCATCAGCTTGAGGATGCGCAGGATCTGATTGGGTCCGCCCGAACAGTTGACCCCGATCACGTCTGCCCCGGCATCCGCCAGTCCACGGGCTACCTTGCCCGGGCTGTCACCCAGCAAGGTGCGATCGTCGCGCGTGAACGTCATGGAGGCAATCACCGGGATCGCAGGATTGGCCGTGCGGGAGGCCTGGATGGCGGCGCGCGCTTCGTATAGATCTGAGATGGTTTCGATCAAGATCAGGTCGGCGCCGCCGCGGATGAGGGCTTCGATCTGTTCTCCAAAGGCCACACAGGCCTGGTCGGGTTGCACGCGCCCGAAGGGGGCCAGGCGCACCCCCAGCGGTCCTACGTCACCCGCGATCAGGATGGGTTTGAAGGAAGCCGAAATCACCCGGCGAGCCAGTTCGATGGCCGCCAGGTTGATCTCGGCCACTTTGTCCTCCAAGCCATGTTTCGCCAGCTTGTAGCGGTTGGCGCCGAAGGTGTTGGTTTTGAT
>JAQTMA010000236.1:0-1636 GCA_028714615.1 Anaerolineaceae bacterium
CCCGCCCTCCCCGCTCCTACAACTTTTTTGGGTTACGAGGGGCATAAACGGGTACGCCCATTATCCGTGGTGGATAACTAAAAAAGGTGCGATTCTGTCGCATCTTTTTAGTTTAAACGCCCGGTGCGCAGTCAGGCTGATCCGAGAATCGGATACTTTACAATGAATCTACCTTGCTTCCCCCTTCTATTACCAACCCAATCAAAGCAAAGGATAACTTAATAGCTCCTTTACCGTCCAACGTCGATTCGTCAATCCAGCCGCCATGGCTGGGGTCCGTTTCCGATAGCGCAAAGGTATTTGATTTCCTTTTCTTCGACGTGGTTTAGCCAGAGCAACCGACAGACTTTCATGGCAGCGCACGAAATGATAATAACTTCGCCACCATTCCAAATGCTCTACCAGTTCGGAGGGGTAATGCGCTGGCCCCCATGTGCGGCGGGTGAGCTTGGAGACACATTGCCGAATCGTCAGGTTGATTCTCTCTACAAATGAGGAGTTGATCCGCCCGCTCAAACCGGCACATTTCAACCGTTCTCGATAGGCCGCCGCTTCTCCACATAAAATCCGCTGCTCGACCTCGACGGTCCGGCGCCTGCGCTGGTGTTTAATCACCTGAGCATAAATGAAGTCATTCAAAAGAACCCAGACCAGCTTCCTGCCAGCCAGCGGTTCCCATTTTCCAAAGTGGGCGGTTAATGAGTAAAAGTAGTGTTTTAACCCATCTGTACTGAAGACAGGGACGCAGCCTGCGCGGAGTCTTCCTTTTAACTCATGCACGACCTGATAAGCCATTTCCTGGGTGCGTCCGCCCACCTGGATGACGGGGATGATCTTGGTGGTTACATCACTCGCCACCCACACCCACATATCCTGACCCGCGTGTTTCACATTGGCCCACAATTCGTCCAACTGCACATGGATCAGCTCCAATTCGAGCATGAATCGTTCATGCAGCTTCTTGCTCTGCATCCCACCGCGGCATAACCAGGTTCGAATCGTGATCTCGCGGATGCCGAATACTTCCTCAAGGGCCGAGGCATCCACGCCTAAGGCTAATAACCACATGATTTTCTCAACCAGCCCGGATTGAGTTTTCAATCGGTATAAAACGGTATGCTTGCGGCAGGTGAACTTCTTCCGACAGACCTGGCATTTGAGATCCTGGATCATCTCATGCTTTCCATGCCCGCCGTACCCGACCAGGGCATGAATGTTTTCATCCAAGATTCCATAATATTCACATGCCCTATTGTGGCAGAAGAAACCCAGGGTCGATAATCGTTTCTTCGGGCCGCCACGCCCCTTCCGCAACCTCCACGCTACGGGTATTTCTGGAGTTGGAGGTTTCTTTATCGCTTTTTCCTGCACGCAGAAGGGGCAATCCCGGTCGCTTTTGGGCCTCATCAGGCGCGGTTTGCGCGGTTGTTTAGCTTCCTTCTTTTTCTTGAGAATTTGTCGGATCCAACCACTGCGTAAAAGGCGATAGAGTTCAAAGCATAAAACCAGAATCGCGAGGATTACCAAAAGTTGATTCATCAAGCGGGCTGCATTTCTCCAAAGGGGTGATGAAGGCTCGCTATCTTACCATAATCCTCTATAATTAGAGTTATCCACTACGGAGTGAGGTGCTACC
>JAQTMA010000236.1:1736-6176 GCA_028714615.1 Anaerolineaceae bacterium
TGCCAATTCGACAAACCGAACGTGAGAATAGGAGGAAGCAAATGAAAACAACCAGAGAAATCCGCCATTGGCTAATCGGCATTGGAATTGTGTTTGCCATATCTGGCTGCGCCCCGCCAGCGCCGATTTCAACCGCAATACCTACCATCCTACCTGTTCCAATAATCCCCTCCAGCCCACCCAGCCCGACACTCACCATCGAACCAATCCAAACGCCAACTCCAGAAGCCGCAACCCCCACTACGGTTTCCACCCAAAAGGAACTGTCCAGAGCATTCAATTTGCCATTGGCGATCTTCCTGGATCATTCCGGCAAAATTCTCGTCACCGATATGGATAACCGCATTATCCAGATGGATGACATGGAAGGAAAGAACTGGACCATGTTCGATGGTACTCAAAGTGAACCCGGACCTATGAATTTTCCGTTAGGTATCTCGGTTGATGAAGGCGGACGGATTTATATTGCGGATTCGGGAAATAATCGACTGCTTCGCATGGATGACATCAGTGGCAAAAACCTGGCAGCGTTCACCAAAGGTGAAACGAGTCCAAGCGAGCTGAACAATCCCGAATGGGTATTTGTCGATTCCACAGGAAAAATCTATGTAACGGATACAGGCAACAACCGCATCGTGCGCATGGATGATATGAAAGGCACGAACTGGGTTGCATACGGATCGCAGGGCAGCGGAGTAGGTCAGTTTAATTATCCAATCGGGTTATTCGTGGACGCCTCCGGTAAAATTTATATCGCCGATTCAGACAACCAGCGTATTGTTCGCATGGATGATATGTCTGGGAAGAACTGGATTTCTTATGGTTCGCTTGGAACCGGCCTCGGACAGTTCAATAAGATCCCCGATGTGTTCAAAGGCCCCCAATCGGTGTTTGTCGACAGTGCTGGAAAGATCTATGTCACCGACGCAGGCAACAGCCGCATTGTGCGCATCGACGATATGACCGGATCAGGTTGGGTAACCTTCCGTGAGCCGGGTGAAGGTGAAGATCAACAACAGGGATCGATAGGAATATTTGTGAATTCCGAAGGGAAGATCTACTTCACTGATCCCTTCAACAACCGGATCGTGCAGGTCAACGATATGAAAGGGACAGGATGGGCCGCGTTTGACTAGACAATATATGTATAATTATATTGTCGTGATGAGCGGAAAATCGAATGAGGTAGCGGGGATAATCCCATTACCTCTTTGATGTTCAAAGGGAGGGGTCGATGGATTCCGATATTACCTTTGGCAATCTGATCAGAAGTCAGCGGCTTAGGATCGGCCTTTCCCAGGCAGAGTTGGCTGGACGCGTTGGTTGCGCCACCATCACATTGAGAAAAATCGAAGCGGATGTATTACGGCCTTCCTCCCTGATGGCTGAAAGACTTGCTTTATGCCTGGATATTCCCCATCCTGAATGGGGAGATTTTATCCGCCTGGCGCGCCGCAATCCCAACTCATACCCATCAACCGCCCGCCGGGTTTCACTGACGCCTACCCCCGAGGAAATTGGCGTAGCGGATCTGCGCGGGCGCGCCATCCATGGATTTACCCTGGGAGAACGGATCGGTACGGGTGGATATGGCGTCGTTTACCGGGCATTCCAACCCACCGTAGAACGGGATGTCGCGATCAAAATCATCCTTCCAATCTATTCCAACCAACCGGAGTTTATCCGCCGTTTCGAAAGCGAAGCCCGCCTGATTGCTCATCTGGAGCATCCGCATATCGTGCCTCTTTATGATTACTGGAGAGAGCCTAATGCGGCTTATTTGGTCATGCGCTGGCTGCGAGGCGGCAATCTTCGCGATCTGCTCCAACAAGGCCCTCTGGAACCCGGCCTGATCTCACAAATGATTTATCAAATTTGCGCCGGTCTGTATTCAGCTCATCGCAGCGGGATCATTCACCGTGATATCAAGCCGGCAAACATTTTGCTGGACGAGGACCGCAACGCATATCTTGGTGATTTCGGAATCGCGAAAATATTCACCGATGTGGATCCTGGCAATTTCCCGATGCTAACCGAATCAGCCGGATTACAGGGTTCGACTTCACCTGACCCAATCCGTTCTGAACGACCCCAACCCCAGGTAGACATTTACTGCCTGGGGCTGCTGCTTTTCGAAATGTTTGCGGGGGTCTCCAATTCTCAAAGTACTTCTCCCGATGAAGCCCTATCCATCCATCTAGGCCAACCGTCTCCTGATCTTTTACCCAACGAATCCCGGCTATCTACGGCGATCCACCATGTGATCGAAACGGCAACCGCGAAAGATCCCGGCGCACGCTTTCCGGATATCCCATGCTTTTTGGAGGAATTTCGCAAATCTTTCCAGCAAACTTTTTTAATTCCTACATCCGAACGGTTAGTCAAGGTCATCCTTCCGGATCAACCGGAAAATCCTTACAAAGGATTGCGAGCATTTAATGAAGCAGATGCAGCCGATTTCTTTGGGCGGGAAGTTGCCGTACGGAATTTGCTGGGCTTGATGAGCGAGGAAAATGATCTCTCCCGTTTCGTGGCTATTGTTGGCCCCAGTGGATGCGGAAAGTCCTCTCTCGTGATGGCGGGATTAATCCCCGCGCTGCGACGGGGCGGCCTGCCGTCATCCGAGAACTGGTTCATCACGGTAATGACGCCTGCATCCCATCCCGCATATGAATTGGAGCTGGCTTTGCAGCGTGTGGCGGTCAACAATCTGGGAAACCTGAAAGATGATCTGATGGATGGCGACTACGGTCTTGTACACACCATTCAAGCTCTCCTCCCGGAAGACGAAATCACCGAGTTGGTGCTGGTCGTCGACCAGTTTGAAGAACTTTTCACGCTGACTGAAAATGAAGAAGAACGATCTCAATTCTTGAGAAACCTCGTCTACGCAGTAATTGAACCGAACAGCCGGGTCCGATTGGTTATCACGATGCGAGCGGATTACCTCGACCGGCCGCTACAGTATGTAGATTTTGGGGAGGTCTTTAGCCAGCGGACGATGTTTGTACTTCCGCTGACACCCGATGAACTCGAGATGGTGATCGCCGCTCCAGCCGAGCGAGCTGGTATGACCCTTGAAATGGAGTTGGTAAAGCGTTTGACCGCGGAAGTGGGCAACCAGCCCGGGACGCTGCCCCTATTAGAGTACGCTCTGACCGAATTATTCGAACGCCGCCGCGGACGATTGATGACCCTGCAATCCTATTTAGAAAGCAGTGGAGTATCCGGGGCGCTGGCGAACCGGGCTGAACAAATCTATGCAAGCCTGACGACCAGTGAAAAAGATGCTGCCCGTCACTTATTTTTGGGCCTGGTTACTCCGAATGAAAATGGGGAGGATAGCCGCAGAAGAGTGACCCTGAACGAGCTGAAGGAGCTCGAAAAGATATCGACTGAGCCCGAAAAGGCGTCCGGGATTCAATTCGTCGATCAGCTCCTCGAAAAGTTTAATCGTTTTCGTCTATTAACCTTCGATCATGATCCGATCAGCCGCAGCCCAACAGTCGAAGTTGCCCACGAAGCTCTGCTGTCACAATGGCCGCGCTTGCACGCGTGGATTGAGGTAAACCGGAGTGACTTGCTCACCCAGAGGCAGCTAAACCGGGAATCGGTTGAATGGGCAAAGTCAAACCGCGACCCTAGTTTTCTTTTGAGGGGGTCCCATTTGGAAATGTTGATCACCTGGGCCCAAACTACGGACCTCTCTTTATCAAAAGGCGAAAAAGAATTCTTGGACGCGAGCGCTGCACTTCGCCAAGCAGAACAGGATGCAGAAAGGGAAAGGAAACAGCAGGCACAACGCCTGCACGACGCCCGGCGTAGATTAAGGCAGGCGTTATTGATCGTTTTGGCAATCGGTCTTCTTGGCGCAGGCGGATTTGCGGCATACGCTTTGAACCAACGCCAAATGGCTCAAAAACAGGCCGCAGTCCTATTGGCATCCCAGGCGGAAACGGAACTAAAAAACGGCTTTGGCGACCGTGCAGTGCTGCTTGCTTTGGAGACGCTTGAAAAATATCCTTATGTTCCCCTGGCTGAGCGTGCTCTCGGTCGAGCAGTGTCTTATAACCGGGCATTGCAGGAGTGTCGCGGCCATACAAGCGCCGCGACCAGTATCGCCTGGTCACCGGGGGGGACACAAATAGCTTCAACCTCCAGCATTGATAACCACGTCATTATCTGGGATGCCGCTACCTGCCAGATGCAGAAGGTCATCAATCTGCCCAAAGGAATCACAGGGAATGTCCTGGATATGGGTTTATCCGCGACCTGGAGTCCGGATGGAAAAAACCTGCTCATCCTTACAGGTGACCGTTACACCGTAGGCAGCCAGGATTACACCCTGATTCTCTGGAATGTTGAACAGCAAAAGCAAGTCGCATCTGTTAAAGTATCGAACCAGGCCGAACCGGAGATGGGAGGGGGAATTGCTACGGT
>JAQTMA010000237.1 GCA_028714615.1 Anaerolineaceae bacterium
TCGACCAGTTTCATCAATTCCTGCGTTTCGGCAATGGAGGGCTCGGCGAGGTACTGCACCAGGTCTTGGGGAGCGCCAACCTGGCGCAGCCCGGCGCGCAAGAATTCGGCGGTCAGCGCGCAGGTCTTCCTGGCCGAAGGATGGGGGGCGAAGATAACGGCGTTGCGAGTTTTGAGGATGGACAGACCGTTGCAGCAAATGGTCGAAGAAGCATTGGTCACGGGGGTCAGAGCGGCGATCACACCGACCGGCTTGGCGATCTTGATCAAGCCTTTGGCAGGGTTTTCTTCGATGATCCCCACGGTTTTGGCGCCGTTCAAGTCGCGCAGCGTCCCCAGGGTTTTCTTGCGGTGTTTGGATAGCTTGTGCTCGTACACCCCCATTTTGGTCTCATCGACGGCCAGCCGGGCGCAGGCTTCGGCGTGCTCGAGCTGAAAAACCTCCCAGCCGGCAGACGCCACCATCTCATCCACGCGCTCCTGGTCCCAGAATTCGACCTGGGCCTGCGCAACGTGCGCTCGTTCGATTAATGCTTGCAAATTATCCGGCATAAGGTCTCCTCGTGATCTCGCCCATATTGGATCGGGTTTTGAAGGTTGGGTTCTCCCGGGTTGGTACGTGGCCGGTTACTACAGGACGTCCGGGTTGGGCAGCATGAAATCGCGCACCACGGCAACCAGGTCGTGATAGGAAGCGATGAAGGCGCGCAGGGTGCGGACGGTGGGGCCGAAGCTATCAAATTCAGCCACGGTCATTCCATCTGGGTCGTATGCCCGGCGGAAATCGGCGAATTTCTCATACAGGGTGTCGACGATGTGGGGATCGACCGGTTCGTGGAAGCGCTCAACGACCTGGACGTCAGAGGCGTTGAAGCGTTTCTGCCACTCGTAGGGGATGGTGAGGACGATGTCCCCGCCGATCAGCTCGGTCCAATGCAGCAAGTGGCGGTAAGCGGCGGCCAGTAAGCGGGTGCGGTACCCGCGCTGGCGATAGAAGGAATAGGCCTTCTTGATGGCGGCAATCCCGGCCCAATCCGGGTAGCCGGGCGTCACCAGCACGCCATCGCGTTTCTCCAAGACGTGCAACCAATCGTCCAGGCGCCCAACCATGATGGTGCACACCGGGCTCATATTCTCGACCGGCAGCCCGTGCGCTTCGCGGCGGCGCAGTCCACGCTCGACTGCATCCGCCACGGCCAAAGCCTGGGGGACGCAGAAGCTGACTGTGGCGTTGATGTTGACGCCACCGTAAGTCACTTCTTCGATAGCATGGATGCCGGCCTGGGTGGCCGGGATTTTAATCTGCATATTCGGGGCCAGGCTGTCGAAGTGCAGAGCCTGCTGGATGATCGCTTCCGAATCGCGGTAATAGGCGGGGTTGGTCTGAATGGAAATGCGGCCTTTTTTGCCGTGCTCGCGCTGGAAGACGGGGTAGAGCAGCCCGGCGCCCTTGACGGCGATCTCCTCGATGAGCTTCCAAGTGATCTGTTCTTCCGCCCAGGTCGGGTTTTCAGCGATAATGTGGTGGATACGCTCGCGCCACAGGGGCATTTCTTTCTTCAACACTCCCAAGACAATGGTCGGGTTGGTTGTGGCGCCGACCGCCCCGTTCTCGATGGCATAGTTCAACTCCTCGACCGAACAGGAATCGTTCCAGTAGTCGGTGGCCGTTCCGGTGACGGTACGCTGCAAGGGACTCTTCTCGGTGATCATGCTCTCCAACCTTTCTCCTGAAGTTATCTGGTTGTGATGTAGCCTAACTGGCGAGAGAACTTCTCCGCCGCGGCGGTGATGACCCGGGCGATCTCGCCCATACGCTCCGGCGCGTAACGGTGGGTCAGGCCGCTCAAGCTGACCGAAGCCACTACCCGGCTGCGGTGGTCATAGACCGGGGCGCCGACGGCGGCGATGCCAATGGTAGCGTCGTTGATGCTGACCGTGTAGCCTTGCCGGCGAGTGCAGCGGGCGTCTTCGATGAGCTGGTCTAAGGTCGTCAGGGTGTAGGGGGTGGCGGCGGGGAGCCCGGTGCGGGCGGCATAGGCGGCGAGTTCCGCATCGCTCATTCCGGATAACAAGGCGCGGGGAGCGGCGCCCCAGTGCAGCGGCTGTTTTCCGCCGACGCGCAGACCGAAAATGTTGACCTGATATTCCCCTTCCACACGCTCGACACACACGGCAGCGTCCTCTTCGGACACACAGAGAAAGGCGGCTTCCTGGGTCTGGGCGACCATCTCCTTCATATAAACCAGGGCCAACTTGCGCACCTCGAGTTGGTTCTGGTAATAGGAGCCCAGCTCAAAAGCGCGTAAGCCCAGGCGGTAATTGCGGCTGTCTGGCGAGCGTTCGACGTAACCGCGATCTTCGAGGGTGGAGAGCAGGCGGTAGGCGGTAGCCTTGTCGAGGGACAGCAGGGTGGCGATGCGGGTCAAACCGATCTCCGGGCCGTGCTGGAGGAAGACTTCGAGCAGGTCGAGAGCCCGCGAGACCGACTGGACGGCGCCCTGGGGAATGGTGGCTTTTGAGGAGGAGGGGGTTGCTTGTTTCATAATGTGAACCAATGGTTCATATTATGAATACTATAGCATGCCGTGAAGCAAATGTCAATAAGCAATCATCAATGGGTTGTTGGAAAGAAACGAGGTGCCTGGGCTACAGTTCTGGTTGTTGTTAACGGTTTTGCTCTTCTGTAACCTACTGAATGCTCGGGTAATAGATCTTCGCTAACCGGGTGGTCCCTCCAGGAGGCCTACCCCACACCTTCGGTGGGGTAAACTGGTAGGCTACAGAAGTGCAGAACCGCTCATCGGAGCGATGAGATTAGCAATAATTCTGGTTAAAAGCGAGACGCCCCAGCGGGGCGTCTCTACAAGTTATTGAGCATCCTTAGGGTTTGCGGACCAGTTCTTATCCCTGTGCTTCCAGGCGATGGCTGGCCCACACGGCCGAGCCAATGATCCCGGCGTTAACGCCCAGGCTGGCCGGAACGATCTGCACCTGGTCGACGGGCATCATCTTCACACGCTCTCGGACGGTCTGGCGGATGGGATCCAGCAATAGATCGCCGGCCCGGGCGACTCCACCGCCAATCACTACGATGCGCGGTCCGACGGAAACGAGCAATTTGGCTACCGCCACACCCAGATAATGGCCTGCTTGCTGGTAGATATGCTGGGCCAGCGTGTCGCCCTCATGAGCGGCTTGAGCGATCAACTCGGGGGTGATTTTGTTGAGGTCATACCCGGCTATCTCGCCGATGCAGGTGGTCAGTCCTTGTGTCACAGCTTTCAACCCCAGGGCCGCGATGGCGGGACCGGAGGCATAAGCTTCCACGCAGCCGTGATTGCCGCAGCCGCACAACGGGCCGTTATCATCCACGGTGATGTGACCAAGCTCACCGGCAGTATCGCCAATACCCAAGACAAGCTGGTTGTTGATCACCAGACCGCCCCCGATCCCCGTGCCGATGGCAAAGCAAGCCATGCGCGCCATCACGCCCCGAGGTCCCTCCTGGGAAAGCGTTGGGGCGGTCACCAGGCCGGATACTGCGCCGGTCTGGCTGTCCACCAGACCGGCCTTCAGGCCTGTGCCACCAAAATCAACGCCGATGGTGTGTGTAACCGTCGTTGGATCGACCACTCCGTTTTCATGCACCCCAGCGAACCGGTCAATGGATAGGAATCCAGCATTTTTGGCTGGCGCTCTGTTCGATAGCCTCGTTTAACTGCAACTCGTAATGGCCGTCGGCAAAGGTGGGGAAATCACGCGGCGCTTCGAAATCACCTTTGCGAATATAGGCGTACACCTTGCCGGCCAGTTGTTTAAAAGTGTCCGGGAAGCCCTCATTGTGGCCACCCGGGTAGGAGGTGACCGAACGGGCTTCGGGAGAGAACAGGGAGGGATCCTTGAGGAGCAGCTCGTTGGGCCGGTCGCGGTGACCGATCCACAACTCGTTGTTGCGTTCCGAGTCGAAGGCGACCGAGGCTTTCGAGCCATTGATCTCATAGTAGAGGCGGTTCTTGCGGCCGGCGCTCACCTGGGACACGGTCAGCACACCCTGGGCGCCATTCTCGTAATGCAGCAGGATGGCGGCGTAATCTTCGGTATGGATGGGCTGGTCGATATAGTCTGCTGGAGTGAGCAGTTTGCCGGAGTAGGACTCGACCGGTTTGGCGGGTTTTTTGCGCACGGGATGGAAAGTCTTGAAGTCGGCGAACACTTCGGTCACGCGCAAACCGGTAATGAAGGTGGTCAAGTCCAACCAATGCGAGCCAATATCGGCGACGGCGCGCAAGGCGCCGCCCAACCCGGGTTCCAGGCGCCAGTTCCAGTCGGTTTGGAGGAACAGCCAATCTTGCAGGTAAGAGCCCTGCAATATGAAGATATTCCCAAGCTCACCAGATTGCACCATCGAGCGCGCCTGATGGGAGATGGGGTAGAAACGCAGGTTGAAATTGACGGCCGCCACCAGGCCTTGTTCGCCAGCCAGTCGCACCAATTCAGCGGATTCTCGGGTGTTCATGGCCAGGGGCTTTTCACACACCACGTGTTTCCCGGCCAATAAGGCCGCTTTGGCTTGCTGGTAATGCAGGTAGTTGGGGGTAGCCAGGTGAACCACGGTGATCTCCGGGTCTGCCAACATGGCTTCGAAGGATGGATAAGCCTTGGGAATACCGAGTTCGTGGGCTTTCTGTTCGGCTAACGCGGCTGTGGCTTCAGCCAGGCCTACTACCTGAATGCCGTTCCGTCTTAATCCTTCCAGGTGCGCCGGGCCAATAAAACCGGTGCCAGCAATTCCAGCTTTCATCACGCTCATTGAATCCTCCATAAAATATTCTGCTTTATTCGCGTAATTCGCGCATCAACGTTCTTGTTCTTCAATCAGCAATCCCTACCCGGTGTTTGACGGCCACGATCTCGGCCATAATCGAAAGGGCGATCTCCTCCGGGGTGCTGCTGCCCAACTTCAGCCCAATCGGCCCGTGCAGGCGCGCAAGCTGGGCCGGGGCGACGCCCGCTTCGAGCAACCGCCCGTGCAGCTTCGCCTGGGTGGTCGGGCTGCCGAGGACGCCGATATAGAATGCCGGGCTTTGCAGAGCGGTGATCAGCGCAGGGTCATCGAGCTTCGGGTCGTGGGTGAGCACAGCGACGGCGGCGCTTTCGGTCAGCTCGATCTGGGACAACGCCTCATCCGGCCAGGCCTGGATGAGGCGATCGACGTGGGGGAAACGCTCCGCACTGGCGAAGGCGCGCCGTGGGTCCACCACAACCGTGTGGAAACCGAGCACCTGGGCCAGGCGAGTCAGGGCTATGGTGGTGTGCGTCCCACCCACCACCACCAGCAGCGGCTGTGGGGGTACCACTTCAACGAACACCTCCAGGCCTTCCGGATCGAAGCCATCCAGGGGAAAGACCTGCGATTGTCCAGCAGTCATGGCTTGCTGCGCCCGGTCGACGAGAGCAGCCTGCAACTCAACCGGGATAGAACCGGCTGGATGGCCTTCTCTCGTCAACAAACCTTGTTTGCCCAACCAGTCCAGCGGTGCATGGATGAGGGTGGCGATGGCGAACCCATGTCCGGCCAACAGCTCAGCGCGCTGGCGGCGAAACATGCGCTCGTCCAAGGGCTGGACGAAAACGTCGATCTGCCCGCCGCAGGCCAACCCGACCTCCCAGGCGGCTTCGTCTGTCACGCCGTAGTGCAGCAGTTGCGGCACCCCGGAACTCAAGACCTCCACCCCAACTTCGAAGACCGCGCTTTCCACACACCCGCCGCTGACCGATCCGGTGATCTTGCCGTCTGCGGTGAACGCCATTTTCGCGCCTACGCCGCGGGGTGAAGAGCCCCAGGTGCGTACGACGGTCGCCAGAGCTATCGCAGCGTGGCCGGACAGCCAGTTTTCAAGATCAGAAAGGATGTCTCTCATGGGATGGTGTGTACTACAGGACAGCCAAAGCCCTTTCTAAATTCTCGCCGCCGATCACCAGGCGGTGGTCGGATGCCAGGTAAACCAGGTTCAGATTGATACCGGCATTCGCCAAACGCCGGCAGAGTTGCCCGATTTCACCGGGGCGGTTCTGGATGGGGATCACCAATACTTTTGGCTCGTCTTTGACCACGATGCCCAATTTCTCCAGCACCTGGCGAG
>JAQTMA010000238.1 GCA_028714615.1 Anaerolineaceae bacterium
CGCATTGTTCGGTGGGTCCGGTATCATTAGCCGCATGCCTGCATTTTGATTACAGCACGCCAAATTTCTATATTCAAGAAGATTTTGGGGAATTTGATGTACCCTGGCGAGCTGATCTGGTGCGAGGATGGAATCCAATTCGCAATGGGGAATTTTTTCTCTCTGACCAACCCGGTCTGGGTCTTGAGATCGACGAACAGGTGATTGCCGACCACCCTTACGTTCACAATGCGTTTCCATCTTTGTGGGACGGCAACTGGCTGACGAATTTTACACAAGACAACCGTAAAGAAATTTTGGATCAGGCCAATTAGGGTTCAATTTTTACAAAGAATTCTCGGAGGTGTTATGTCTACACAGCGTTATATCTTCTTGAATTACCCCTTATCTCCTGGTGATCCCAATCCACCAGCGATTCCCCCCATGGAATTGAAGCCATTTATGAGCCTGGAAAACGGGGACGCTGCCAATGTCACTTCGATCAAAGTGGTTTCTCACACCGGCACGCATATGGATGCGCCCTGTCACGTGATCGCGGGTGGCATCACCGTCACCGATTTTAGAGCGGATGAATTTGTCTTTCATCGTCCTCTCGTATTTGATCTGCCCTTGCAAGATGACGAATTGGTGATGCCTGAACATTTGCAGCCATTGGTTGAGCTCGGGAAGGATGCTGACCTGATTTTATTCCGCTTTGGCTATGGATCTGTTCGAAAAGCTGAGCCAAACCGCTACAGCGCACACTGCCCAGGATTTGGAATTGAAAGCGCCGAATTCCTCCGGGATCATTTTCCCCATTTGCGGGCCATCGGCATGGATGTGCCCTCACTTTCTTGCATCTGTTATTTGGAGAAGACGATGCGCGCTCACAATGTACTGCTTGCCGGCAATGGCGGGCGCTTCATCGTTGTAGAGGATATGAACCTGAACCAGGACCTAGCCGGTCTCAGTCGTGTGACCCTGGCCCCTTGGATGATAAAGAATTTAGACGGCGGCCCGGTGACGATTATTGGCGAACGGATTGAATTTGGAGGAAATCAATGACGAAAGTAGTTACTTTGGGAGAGATGATGATCCGGATGATGCCTGCCGACAATTTGCGGATTGAGCAGGCATCTACTTTCAACGCTTTCTACGGAGGGGACGAGTCGATTGTTGCAGTTTCCCTGGCTCGTTTTGGTCTTGAGTCAGCCTACGTGACCAAACTTCCGGATAACCCGTTAGGTCGAGGGGCTTTCAATAGTTTGCGAAGTCAAGGTGTCAATACCGACCATATCGTGTGGGGTGGCGAACGTCTGGGCCTGAATTTCTATGAGAATGGTGCCTCAATCCGCCCATCCAAAGTAATTTATGACCGCAAATATTCCGCGATCGCCGAAGCGACCCCCGAAGAGTTTGATTTCGATCAAATATTCACTGGGGCGCGTTGGTTTCATGTCTCAGGGATCACCCCAGCGCTCAGTGACAACACGGCCGCCATCACGAAAGCTGCCCTGCAAGTCGCTAAAAAACACGGTGTTACAACCAGTGTTGATCTCAACTACCGCCGCAAGCTCTGGGCACCTGAAAAAGCGCGCAGAGTGATGACCGAATTGATGGAATTTGTCGATGTCTGTATCGGCAATGAGGAAGACGCAGAGATTACCCTGGGTTTTAAACCGGAAAACACTGATGTAACCAAAGGCGAGATCAATCTCGACGGTTATAAAGACATCTTCCGGCGCATGAAAGAGCGCTTTGGATTCCAGACCATTGCCTCGACCCTAAGGGAAAGTTACTCAGCCTCTGACAATGGTTGGTCGACCTTGGTTTACGATGGAACAGATTTCTGCCATTCCCGCAAGTACGACATTCACCTGGTTGACCGTGGTGGAGGGGGCGCTTCTTTCGCAGCTGGCGTGATTTACGGC
The DNA here is from genome assembly GCA_028714615.1 of Anaerolineaceae bacterium. The sequence goes on from JAQTMA010000238.1 coordinate 1,911, forward strand.
CTGATCCAAGGGAAACCCTTAGCCGAGGTAACTGAATTTGCAACGGCTGCATCCGCCTTGAAGCAAACCATTCTGGGGGATTTCAATTACGTCACAATCGATGAGGTGCTGCAGTTAATGAAAGGTGACACATCCGGAAGAGTACAACGGTAATTAATATCGCCGGTCATGTCTGAAAACAAGGCGGGTGGAGGACTACTGCCTCCCCGCTGGATTGAGTTGATTAATCTTGAAAGGAACCACAAGCATGGACTACCCAATGAACAATAAAGAAAAAGTGATTTACTGGACAAAATCTACAGGCGTGCTTCCGGCGATTAAGATCAAGGGCAGCGCAGACATGATCCCGTATATCAAGGCGATGGTGGATGGCGGGGCGAAAGTAATCGAAATTACGACGACAACACCGGGAGCATTCGATCACTTCAGAATCATATCGGAGTATTTCGGTGATGCATTAGCCCTGGCCTCCGGGACGACTTTGGATGAAACTACTGCTCGGTTGGCCATTCTGGCTGGAGTCAAAATTATTGTATCTCCTGCAACAATCCCAGCCGTGATCCGCACTGCAAACCGTTATGGAGCAGCTGTTTTCATCGGGGCATTCACAGCTACCGATGTATTAACAGGGATGGAAGCCGGTGCAGATATGATCAAGATCTTCCCGGCTGCCTTGGGTGGGCCGAAATATATGACCAATCTACGCATGGTCTACCCTGAAGTCAATTTAATTCCATCCGGCGGTATCAGCTTGGAGACTGCTGGTGAATTCATCCGCTGCGGTGCTAGCGCAATCTCCGGTGCGCGCAATTTCTTCGACCTGAAGATGGTCGAGCAGCATGGCTTGGGCTGGATCAGCGAGCAGGTTGCTAAATATATCGCGTTGGTGGCTGAGGCACGCCAAAACTTACCACAGCTCCCTTAGGACGCTCCTAATGAAACTTGCTCTCGTCTCTTCCGTATTTGTCAATTATGCGCTGGACCAGTTCTTATGCACCGCTGCAAAGCTGGGCTATGCCGGGGTTGACCTATGGGGTGGGCGCCCGCACGTTTTTCGTAACGACATTGGGCCGGAGGGGCTTCACTCCCTGCGCCGTCAGGCTGATGACCTGGGGCTGGTAATCGTCTCGCTCATGCCAGCCTTTTATCGTTACCCTTTCAGTTTGTGTACGCCGAACGACTCGATCCGGAAGGAAAGCCTGGACTACATGCGTATATCGCTCGATAATGCTGCGGAACTGGGTGTTGGCACGGTTCTGGTAGTACCAGGGCGAAGCATGTACGGACAGGATCCAGCTGATACTCGCGGCCGCATGACTGACAGCCTGGCACGCATATCCGAAATGGCGCGTCCAAGCGGTATTCGGGTGGGCGTGGAAGCGGTCAACCGCTATGTCAGCGATATCGTTACGACTGGTAAGGAGGCGCTTGACTTAGTCCGGGAGGTTGGAGCGAATAACTTGGGTGTAGTCCTGGATACCGGCCACATCCACATTGCTGGTCAAACCGGGGTGGATGACGTCCGTATTCTCGGGAATCTGTTGTACCAGATTCACATCAATGATAATGACGGAAAAAAACACCAGGGCCTCATCCCAGGCGATGGCAATTTTGATTACCAGCCGCTATTCAAAGCGATCTCTACCAACGGGTACAACGGGTATTTGTCGGTAGAACTGGCCTGGGATTATAGCCTTGATCCCGAGCCGGCGGCAGCGTTGGCTGCTGCCCGTCTTAAAAATGCCACTGCACAGCTTTGATCTTAACATTGGCGCCTATGTAAGCATCAGCGCGATCGAAGGTTGGTCGATTCTACCTAGAAACAGAACCCGGAGCGAACTATGTTAGTATGTCAGATTAATGACGCAGATAAGCAGCTGAAAATAGATGAAAAAATGCAAAAAGCAGTCGAATTCTTACGGAGGGAAGATCTAGACCGGCTCCCTATCGGCAGGATCAATCTCGTTGATGATCGAGTTTATGTGCGCGTGATGGAATATGAGACTGTACCTTTCGAAGCGTTGAAATTCGAAGCCCACCGCAAATATATCGATATTCATTACGTAGTTTCCGGTCAGGAGGCCATCTGGTGCCTCCCAACTCAGAAATTCGCATCAACCGACGCATACAATGTAGAGAAAGATGTCATTCACGGCGAACCCAGGCGTGTTGAAGAATTGTCAAAAGTTGTGCTGGTGCCGGGTGACATGGTTGTCTGTTATCCCGAGGATGCCCATGCCCCCAAAGGCATGGTTGGCAATGCTACGGAACCCTTGAAGAAAATTGTGGTGAAGATCGCCTGTTGATCACCAAGTCAACTATCACCAATCACCCCATCCATTTTTTCGGGGCAGATCATGATCAAAACTAAAAAGATTACCATCGATAGCGATGGCGGTTTTTCCACTTTTATCATCACCGAACCAATACAGCAATTTGTTACTGCATCTGGGTGCCAAGAAGGAGCGGTTATTGTCTTCTTCCAGCATACAACCGGGGCAGTCATGCTCATCGAGCATGAAGCGGGAATCCTGGTCGACCTGGAAGAAACTTTAGAACGCATCGCCCCGGTGAAGGGGGAATACCAACACCATCGAGTAGGCTACGACCTCAACGGCGGGCTCCACGTTCGCAATGCTCTTCTGAATTCCAGCATCATGGTGCCATTCCAAGACGGCAAGCTCCTGTTGGGTACATATCAAGATATCATGGTTTTAGACATGCAAATGGAGCAAAATCCGCGCATCATCATCCTGCAGGTGAACGGAGAGTGAGGACGGTGCCCATCCATCACATTATTTTCCGAATGGCAGGCGTAGTAACCCAGACTTTTGAACAAGCAGCCATCGAAACATTGTTTGCGCCCTCCGTCCAGACTGAACAATCGACGCGATTGGCCGTTCACAAGAAAGCGGTCGATATGCTGTCTGGCTCCTTGGCCCTCAAGGGCTATTGCAGCTGGGCTTCAATGTATGCCGGTTTGGATTTGTCAGCCGAGGATGCCTACCAGGCGGTGTCTGGTAGTCTGAAAATCGCTGCAACAATGAACATCATTTTGATGGAATTGACAGGTAAATTCGACCTCTGGTTGTTTTGTGAAGTCGATCGAATAGGATTGTTGCCAAGCTTGAAGCGGTTGGATTTGAATCGTTATTTCCCTCCAAACCACCAGCTTTTCACCCCTGAGCTGGGAGCAAGTGGGCAAGTGCCGGACCTAATTCCGGCACTGTTGTCTGCCAGCAAAGCTAATTTGGATGAGTTGTTGTGGGTCGATGACCGTTCGATGATCGCTTCTGCGGCGATCCGAGCGGGGTTGAATGCAGTCGCTTATGTCAACCCTTTCCGCTTCCGCCGCAATTTAATCTTACGCAGGATGATAAAACAATAAGGTCGGTTTGTTCGTAATCCGATGGGTTTTTTCATTTCGTCTATTCCGGCGGGGTCTTAGAATATATCCAAAAAGCAGGTCTATACTTTATGGTTTAAGGATCGATCGACATTCTGTCCTGGTCAGAAAATCGATAAGCGCCGCCAGCTCAAAGAAGTCGGGAAAATCCTTGCTGCTGGAGATTCGGTGCGCTTTGTTTTCACCCGCGGCCAGCCAGGGGTGGCAGCTTGAGACCTGCCCGAGCGGCCCCGACCGGCGCGGTCTGGATGTGGCGTGCTACATGTGCCTGCTGCTGCGGGCAGCCAGTGTGGTGCTGACCCCGCTGGATCTCAACGAAGCCGATTTAGAGGGACCGGTCGCCGGGTGTGTGCCCCTGATGTTCCCGTTCGATCAAATTCCGGATCGATGCACCCCCTCGTTGAGTGGTCGATGATCGTTTGGATGAAACTCTCTGGTAGGGTTAGTGATACAATATTTTCATAGTCAGGACTTTCTGCTCTTTCCAGTAGATACCAACCAACTGCATACAAAGGGGCATCGATGAAGGGACCATTCACCCGCATTTTCCATTCCGGCTTGATCTTGTTCCTGCTGGTCCTCCTCGGGTCCCCCCCCCGGTCAGGGTAAAGGCACAGATTGACCTAGCAGATATCCCACCGGTGTATTTGCCGTTGGTTCTGAATAATTTCGATGCGGCCCGCGAGGCCGTCGCGCGGGCTCACCGGGGCGAGGGACCCACCCTCATTGAAGCCGTGACCTACCGCTGGCGGGGCCATTCCAAGAGCGACGCCAACCGCTACCGCACCAAAGACGAGATTG
>JAQTMA010000239.1 GCA_028714615.1 Anaerolineaceae bacterium
GGGTTCCCCATACGTAACATCAGGCTGAAAAGGAACAAGGCCGCAAACAGCCCTTCTACTACGATGAGGTAACGCCAGCGGTCCTTGAGGAAGCTGTGAATCTCTTCCCAATTCTCTCTCGCCAGCCAGATATTGAGCAGCGCGAACCCCGCCACAATGGCCCACAGCAGTCCCTGGACAAACGGTGCGATCTTCAGGCTGGCGAGCATCCAAGCCAACCAGGCGACCCCCAAGATGCCAATTAAGCGACCGAATGGATAGCCGCGGTCTGGCAAGCTGCGGAAAACCAAAAAGATCATGGGAAAGAAGAGCAAACCCAAGAGAAGAACGGTCAGGTACCAAACCACCACCCCGGCGGTCTGGCTGCGGTTTAAGATCGATTGGATGTTGTATAAGGCGGACCAGGTTCCCCCAGCCACTTGCGCTGCCAACCGGTCTGCCGGCATGCGGTAATTGGTAGGGTTCTTAGATACAGAAAGGGGGGCTTGATCGACGACCTGGCTGAGGTCCACACTGCCAAGAACCTTGTGCACCTGGGCGCTTGAATAATCCGCCGATTTCTTAAAGATCATCACTTTCGGATGGTCATATACCGTGAAAGATTCATCGGCCAGTTGATCCGAAATCGAGAATGGGCCAATCGATGGGTCATTGGAGAAGGAAGCCACCAGGTCGAAACCGAAGGGAGAGTGGAAAGGCGGCTTCAAAGTAGCCGCCTTGGCTTCGATTGCATTTCCATCACAGGTGCAATTGAAGAGCGTTTGGTAATACTTGAGCGTCATCGGATACCGCAAAGGAAGGCGGGGCATCGAATCCAGGGCGCGGTTAGAGGGGATGACGATATAGTCGGCTTTATCGAGGATATCCGCCATCCGATCGCGCTTCTCGGTCGTGTCTGGCTCGTAGAGTTCAAGATTGAGCGGGGCGTAGATGCCACCGAGAGCGTCATAACTATCTACTCGCAAGGGAAGGTAATCATCCCAGGATGTCTCGAGGGTGAATTGCTCTGCGGCAAAGACGATCGGCCCGCCGGAAAGCACTTTATAGCTCAGCGTGTACGTTTTCCGGGCATCCAGTTTGATCGGATCGAACTCAAACACCGGAGATTGAGGTTGATCCTCAGAGGCGTAAGTATTGGTCGATTGAGTGGTGGCGAGGACATTCTGTCCATCAGGATCATCGGAAAGTTTGAATTCCAGGGTTACCGGACCGGGAGTATACGTTCCGTGAAAACCCTCAAACCCCAGTTGGTTGACGCGCAGATCAGAAGAGGGAGTAAATTCAACATGCCCTTGCGCAAGTCCAGCCCCTGTCATCGAGGGGACCCAATCGATGGGGAGTTGTGGGTCTTCCTGGTTTCCATCCCAGAGATACGCCTGCTGAGCTGACATCGCGCCGCTAGTGCGCATAGTAAAGAGCAGCGAATAGGGCTTTCCGGCCTGCAGGTTAACATCCCCAAAGTGGACCGTCTGCCTTTCGGCGGGTGTTTTTGCCGGAATGACCAGGTACCCTTCGGAAAGAATATCCTTCCCATCCGGATCTTGGCTGATCTTCACGCGCACATCCCCCAGCGCCATGCTTACCCGAGTGGTGCGAATGGTGCTGGCATCACCAGTTTTTAAGGGTTGAAAGGATGAATGGAAGGAGTCATCCTGGTAGAAGGCGAGATCAGCCGGGGCTGCAATGGGATAGGATTGCGATTTATTCCCCGAAGCTACCACGATATTGATCGGCCCGCGGATATTCTGAATCATCCAGCGTGAGGCTGCAATGCGGGTGAGCGGCTCATTATAGATACGGGTAAAAGCCATGGCATACCCGTACGTACCGCCGACGATGATCGCCGCGACCACGCTGAAGAGGAGGTTTGGCAGCATCGGCTTCCAGACCCACGCAGAAATTCGTTGGGTCCGAAAGGCTGACCAGCACTGCTCCCTGCTCGCCTTTGTCCGGTCAAGCCATTCCACCAACGCCCAGGCAGCTAACAGGATCAGGATCGGATAGATAGGGATGAAATAGCGCATGTAGCGCCAGAATTGGGCGTTCTGCCAGATAAAGTAACCTGCAACCCAAAGTACCGGTAAAAGCTGGCGACGCCAATCCCCTTTGATGCCGCGCCAGGCAGCCCAGGCCCAGCCAATCCAGGCGGCCAAACCCAAAGGGAGTCCCATTCCCCACATAACCATGTTCGTCCAGGCATAGGTCACCGGGCGGGCGGTCCAATGGTGATTCGGAGGCCATTCCGATTTTCCCGCGACCTGGTTGGTGACTTCACGCATCACCTCCAGCCAGCGTGGGTTGAGCTGGATTCCGAAGAAACCGGGACCCTGGAAGGCATACGGTTGAAAGATGCGAAAGGTTACAGCCATTACCAGGCCGGCGGCGACGACTCCAACCAAGACAACCTTCCAGGCTTCAGTCCGCTTATATTTGGATTTCCATACAGTGCCAACGGATACAACACCTGCCACGATCAGGATTCCAAATAGTGGGGCTGTATTGATTTTGCACGCCATAGCCAGGCCAACCACCAGACCGAAAGCAAGGTAGTATAGCAGGTCCTTCCATTTGGGCTGGACGCCGGGCGTAAGGATAGGGACGGCTCGATAGGCGCAGTAAAATGCAGCCAAGATAAAGACCGTGGAAAATGAATCGACGGTAAAGAAATGAGAAAGTTGGATGGGCAATACGGCTGCCGCGGCCAACGCTGCCGCAAGCAGGCCAACCCTGCGGTTATAAAGGGTAGCCCCTAGAATATACAACATCAAAATAGCTGCCAGGTCAAACAAACCGGACATGACCCGGCCAACCAGGACGATTTTATCGTAATGGGTCATCCCGACCCACTTAGCGACCGCTCGGGTCGCGAACAGGGGGAACATCCCATAGGTATAACCGGCTCCATCCTGGAGTGGATTCAACGTGGATGTTTCTGTATGGAAGTATTCTCCGATGCTGACTGGTTTGATCCGTTCGGCGACCATCGTAAGAAATCGCTCATCCGGATGTTGGTGTTGGTTTTGATCCCAATTCAATCCGGCAAACCGGAAGAAGGCCCCGATCAACAAGATGGCAAGCAGGGGAAAGACGATTTTTTTGGACCAGATGCGAGAGACCCGCTCTGGCTTCTCTATAGCGGTACGTAGGGGGGATGGCTCAATCGAACCCTCAACCCACCCGGTCGGAGGTCGGGAACTTTCGGTTTCAATCGGACCGGAGGATTCAGCCCTCACGCCTTGTTCGGGTTCAACCGCGCCCGGTAGAGAAGACCCCAGTTCTGAGGCGTGTTCCACCTTTGGTCCGAGAACAACCAAAGGTAGGATACGGGTAAGCGTATTCGCGTCCATTCCCCAAACCTTGCTAAGGTCTTCGACCCGGGCATAAGGACGCATCAAAACTACCCGCTTTGCCAGGCGGGGAGTAAGTTTCAAGTTATGGGTGAGGTCCTCTTCACTGGCAGAGTTCAGGTCGATTGGGGTTCTGGGGTGATGCGGCATTATCGATATCCTTCAACCACCAGGGTGTCCGTTCAATGTTCTGACTGTTGCAATGATATTGCCAACTCAACCCGGTTTGATCGAATGATCCAGTCTGATGCTGAAGTAGTCAATGCATTGCCGATAATGGAATGCTTGGTTTATTCATCGGGTAATGAAGAAGAAGAAATTCAATCAGGAATTCGCATCATTCTATCATGACTGTAACAGACCCGCAACGCACATCCCATTCAGCTCCATGCAGCCAGGATCGTCTACAAGCTGTTCCATCGTTGTGGCGTTGCTCACATTGTCGCTCCATGGTATAATCTTTCCAACAATTCAATAGCCCCTAACGGCACTCTTATCCAGAGAGGTGGAGGGAACGGCCCGATGAAACCTCGGCAACCTGGATAGGACCTGGTAACGAACCAGGCCTATCCTTTGGTGCCAATTCCGTCAGAAGGAAATACTGGAAGATGAGAGGGCAGCCGATTTCCCAATCATTGCCCCTCTGCTCGATCCAGCCAGGGGCGATCTCATTTAACCAGGGAAACGAAGGAGGCAAATCAATGAATACATCTTTCATGAGTTCTGCCCGATACCTGTTCACCTCTGAATCGGTGACTGAGGGCCATCCTGATAAGCTCTGTGACCAGGTAAGTGACGCCGTTTTGGATGCCTGCCTGGCCCAAGATCCACGTTCGCGGGTGGCCTGTGAGACGGCAACAAAGACCGGGTTTGTGATGGTGCTTGGTGAAATCACAACGCAGGCATTTGTGAATTTTGACGATTTGGTGAGGGGGGTGGTGAAAGACATCGGTTACGATGACGGGCAGAAAGGCTTCGATGGCAATACCTGCGCAGTGCTTTCGGCGATAGCCAGCCAGTCACCGGATATTGCCATGGGCGTCGACAAAGCCCTGGAAGCCAAAGACGGCGAAATGACCGATGCTGAGGTTGAAGCGTTGGGGGCCGGCGATCAGGGGATGATGTTCGGGTACGCCTGCAACGAGACGCCAGTGCTGATGCCGATGCCGATCTACCTGGCGCACAAGCTGGCGCGTCAGATGGCGGCAGTGCGGAGAGCGGGTGACCTGCCGTGGATGCGTCCGGACGGAAAGACCCAGGTGACCATCGATTATCATTTTGGAAAACCCGTGCGGGTGGATACCGTCCTGATCAGCACACAGCATTCTCCTGATGTATCCCATAGCGACCTCACCGAAGGGATTTATGAAAACGTAATTCTGCCCATCGTCCCAGCGGACATGATGGATGGCAAACTTAAAGTTTTCGTCAATCCGACCGGGCGTTTTGTCATCGGCGGTCCGATGGGCGACGCTGGAGTGACCGGACGCAAGATCATCGTTGATACCTACGGCGGGATGGGGCGCCACGGCGGCGGCGCATTTTCTGGTAAAGATCCGACAAAAGTGGACCGCTCGGGCGCGTATGCAGCCCGCTGGGTGGCGAAAAACATCGTGGCTTCTGGGCTGGCCGAACGCTGTGAAATCCAGGTGGCATATGCTATCGGGGTGGCGCGGCCGCTCAGCATTAATGTCGAAACATTTGGAACGGGCGTGATCGAGGATGAGCGCATCGCCGACGTTGTCACAAAGGAGTTCGACCTTCGCCCGGGAGCCATCATCCGCGACCTGGGTCTGCGGGCGCCTATCTACCGGCAGACTGCTGCCTATGGCCATTTTGGTCGCGACGACCTGGACCTGCCCTGGGAGCGGACCGACCGCGCCGAGCAGCTTCGCGATGCCGCAGGATTAAAGGCAAGGGTTTAACCACAGATTACACGGAATTCGCGGATTTTAAGAATAAAACCATATTTGTCTACGTTCACGAATTCGCGCGTATCCTTAAGATAACCGCCGTTGCGCCGGTGCCTACGGCGGTTATTGCTAAAACGATCTCGAGGATGCGTAATAAGCCGTGCTCGTCAAAAGGCGTCGAGGGACTGGCGGGATATGCTGGCGTGGTGGGTTCGGACGCCTGGGCTATGAGCGGCGCAATGCCCTGCTGGGTATCTGCTTGCGGGGACGGGGCGATCCGACTAAAAGCGGCTGGACCGGCTGGTACGGTTGGTTCTGATGTGTTGGAGGCCTCTGGGGCGGGTGTACCGGTAGGAACGCTTAGTTCAGTCCCTCCCATACCGAGCGGAGCGTTGGTCATGGCAGTACTGGCTTGCTCGGTCTCATCCGTAGAAGGTTTGCCTGCGCCCAGGCCAGATGGGGTTCCTTGGCTTGCGATGGAATAAGGAGGTTGCGTGGCTGTTGGACACGAACCGGTATCACACCCACCGGCGATGCTAAAATCATGGGTCGGGGCTGGCATCTGGGTACCCAATGATCTGAGCGGAGCCCCCATGGAGGGTTGGGCTACTGCAACGGTAGCTGTTGGATCGGGAGTTCCCTGTGGGGTCTGGCTCAGGCTGTCTGCCAAACCAGGGGCTTCTGGGGTGAAGAATTCGTTCACGTTTTGCGAGGGCGCAAGACCAGCTCCCTTCTGTAACAAAGGCGCAGTACTATTGACCTGACTTGCGTTCCGTGCGCCGGTCATGCCAAAACCGGAAGCCAAGAATAGATCGCTGGCAAAGGCCAGGATGAGCAAA
>JAQTMA010000240.1 GCA_028714615.1 Anaerolineaceae bacterium
TCGCATAGCTCCTGTTCTTTCCAGTCAAATCCGGTTTTTAAGCCTTCCAACCCAACCAGCACATGGTCGGCACATTCGGTCGAGAGGTTTCGTCTGAATACAGCACCGTAAAAAACTTGTTCATCAACATGGTAAACGTATTTGCTGCATTTTGGCTAGTGAATCTTTCGGCAGAATCTTTATGCCGCATTACATTATGCGTTATCACGGACAACTGAATATGTGGATCGACTTGCGGTTGATAGAGGGCTTTCTCAAGTGACAATCTCTAAACCACAAAGTCCTAATTCACAAGGGGTATGAAATGAATGAAAAAGCAGCCACAAAGATTGATACCTTGAGTATTCTGGTCTTAGGTATTTTGGTTATTCAGTCGCTTTTGATCATCATATTGCTCGATTCTGTGAAAAAGCTTAATTCACAGGTCAGTATTGTTCTGCAATCATCAGCAGGTTCGACGGTCTCTCTTCCTAATCCCTTGATCGGGAAACCTTATGTTGATTTTGAATTAGCAGATTCAGAGGGGGACCGGTTTCTCTTAAGCAACCATTTGAATAAACCCACACTACTTGTTTTTTCAAACCACCAATGCTCAGCATGTCAAAAGATGTATCCTGAGCTTCAGAAATTCATTGCCGATAATCCACAAATCGACGTAATTATTATCGCGTCAAACTCGCAGGAGCAAAATGCGGAATTCGTTCAAGCCTTTACCCAGAATGTTACAAATGTTAGTGTCCTTGAGGGAACCCAGGAGGTTTTCGAACATTATGGTGTAAGTGCGACACCTACTTTCTTCTCGCTGAACTCAGATGGAACGATCATTCATTCTGCAAGCGTAATGACCGAGAAACAAATAGTGGAACTCATGCAAGGAACAAACTGACCAAAACGGAGGGGAGAATGTTTCTACGATTGTCGAGATTACAAAACAGGTTCGCAACAATGATCATGGCAATGACCCTTGTTGTTTTCCTGGCAGCCGCGTTCGTCACGACCCATGTCCAGGCGGGCACAACTTGTGGCGGGTGGCATGACACGGGCTACTGTTGCGATGAATGGTGGCCCGGTCTCCAGGATTGGCAGGAAGACCACTGTGCAACGTGTACAACTGGTGGCTGCGTTGAATTCACCAACTATCGCTGCAATACGTTCAGCCAATGCCCCTAGTGAATAAATCCTTCAGTAAGAAAGCTCTTTGATGGATTGTAACAAACTGAGGTTTTTGAGTTCCACTATTTGCTTCTCGGTGAATTATGTCAATCATTGTAGAACACATATCGAAGAAATATACTCGGACGGCTGATTACGCCCTACAGGATATCAGTTTCGAGTTCGAGCATGGTATTTTCGGATTACTTGGGCCAAATGGGGCGGGCAAAACCACCCTGATCAAAATCCTCGCATCCCTTATTAAGCCAAACTCAGGTGCGGTGCATGTAAATGGGTTTGATACCGTAAAAGAGGCCCAGGAAGTCCGGAACAGCATCGGGATCATTCCGCAAGAATATAACCTTTACCCGAATTTCCGAGCCAGAGAATTTCTTGAATATATGGCGCTACTAAGTCATTCCAGTTGCTCTGCTACTCGAATCATGGAGGTGCTGACTGAAGTTGGATTGGGCCGTCAGGCTAACGATAATATCCACACACTTTCCGGAGGCATGAAACAGCGTTTAGTCATTGCCCAGGCTTTGATTCATGATCCGCCAGTCTTGCTGATTGATGAACCAACTGCCGGACTGGATCCTGCGGAACGGGTGCGCTTTCGAAATCTCTTTAGCGAAATTGCTTTAGAAAAGACCGTGCTTTTGTCGACTCACATTGTTGAAGACATCGTCGCTACGACGGATCAGGTAATGCTTCTGGATCGCGGTCATCTCGTCTATAAAGGCCAGGTTTCTGAACTGGTCGCAACCGCGAATGGAAGGGTGTGGGAGACAAAAGTGAATCACAGTGAGTGGAGTAAATTCAAGGAAAGATTCAAGATCCTATCCTTCCGCCAAACACCCTCTCTGGAGTTTATGGAGGTCCGATTTTCCACTACGGATGCAATGGCGCCAGATGGGGCAACCTCTGCAGTTCCGAACATCGAAGATGCTTATCTTTTGATGATTTCGTCTTAACCAAAAGCAATGGTGCTATCGATACGGGCATTTCTGGGGGCAATTATATACGAGTGGAAAACTCAATGCTCTCAACGGAGCAATTGGCTGCTCGCGTTGGCCTTCATGGCCATTTTCTGGCTAAGCTTTCGACTCCAAGAATTCCCCGTAAGATCGGCAATTGGATTTTCGGTTAGCACTGCCCAGGGTCTGGGTTTGTTCGGTAGTTTGTTTATAGCCGTTATCAGTGTCCACAATCTGTTGCGTGAGACACATCCGGGTTTTGATTACTTTTGGAGCAGATCCTTACCGGCTGGATTCTATCCATGGTTCAAGTTCTTTGGTTCTGGATTAACTGTATTTACGTTCTTGATCCCCACAGCGCTCTCCTTTTTGATTCTGTTGTTGATCTTCTTCGGCTATAGATCATTGCTGCCGGGATTGAAAGTATGGCTCATCCTCATTTGTCCTACTTTTTTGTTCATTTTGAGCCTCAGCCTACTCCTTAGCCTGCTAATTCGGCGAAATGTTATTGCAACATTAGTTCTGGCGCTGATTGTTACTGGCGATCTGGTTCAGAATTTTGACGTGACCAGGTTGATGGCTTTCGCTCCTTACGATATCTATGCCTCCGCATTGATCGGTTTTGGACCTGATGATTCTTTCGTGTTTCTGAATCGTGCTTTGTATCTGATCCTGACGTTGTTGAATTATGTTCTTTCCTTGATCTTATCGAATTACTGTCTTCCGGTGATTGCCAATAAGAAGCCTTCGTTGGTCGCAGCTTTCAGGATATTCATGGTTATGTCGCTCGTTGCTGGTTCATGGGTGATCGCAGAACGTTATTTGCGGTTGAGTAAGATCGCCAATGCCCCGGCCAATCCAGCCGGACATATTCTCCAGAAGGAAGGGTGTACTCTCTTTGATTCTTACAAAATCAACTTCGTCTTGGATGAAACTGGGAAAATAACCTCTGGAACTGCGTTACTAAAGCTCCACCCTGTGAGTTCGGAGGTGACAATTCCGATTACGCTAAACTCCGGCATGAAAATGGCTGACTCCCAACTCATTGTTGACAAGTCACTCATCCTGAGGCCAGACAATGAATCGGTTAACAAAGAAACTGAAATAAGAATCGATTATCGGGGTGAAATGATCATTCCCCGATTCGCATATACTACTTTTTACCAAGAACAGGAGGTCGCTGCCCTTGGCTTTGAGACGGGTTTTTACGCGGACTCCAGGTATGCCTTCATTCTCGGCAATGGAACCTGGCATCCATTTTCCGAGTGTCCCCCCGATTCCATTATCATTACCATCCCCAGGTCATATCCTGTAATCTATTCGTCTGCCGATACAACCACAAAAAACACGGATACTTCTTCATCCATCTGGTCTTCATCCACGCCTGGTGTATTGTTGCTAGCAGGCAAGTATCCCAAAAATATTCAGGATAAGGTATGGAACATACTTTTGCCGGATCGACTCATGCCAGAGGACACCCAATCTCTCCTTCTCGGTACTTACCAATCAGCAATCGTCCATCTGGCAAAGCACGTTTCCGAAACAGAAAACCTTCCTAAACAAATCATGGTCGTACCTTTACTCCAACAAACCTACCAGCAAGACGCACTAACCACCATTTTTATTCCCGAGCGGCTAAGTTTTTCAAGAGAATTAACCGCTCCAGGAAATGATTCTTCGCTACAGAAAAGTAATTACGGGTTTGTTTCATCAGCAGCATTGGATGTGTTGCTCTCCTGGTGGTGCGAAAAATGTGCCTGTCCAGAACTTGCTAATCATCTGTTATCTAAACACACCAAAAACAGCTTTCGTAAGGAAGGCTACCTTGTCGATTCTTTGCTCTATTATGCAAGCCTGCAATTATCCGCTGAAATGAACCAACAAATTAATGTTGGAGAAATTGTCAGTCTTTACAGGTCTGCGCTCGATGATCCGCTGCGAATGGTGCAATTGCCGTTGATACTTCCCTCCGAATCAATTCAGATTCTTTCGCAACTAAATGCCTTATGGGATCAAATCACCCCACAGGATTTCTGGCAATTGGTGGAGGAATGTAGGAAGCAATCGCAATCTGAACCACTCCAGATGGACAAATTTGCCAGGTTGGTTAAAATAATTACTGGTCATGATTTCCATAATCTGCAAGGAACGATTCCATGAAGGCTCAGGAGGTTAATGCGAAACGGAACGCGATACTTGCGAGTCGGATACGTGCATTTTACGATCTTAAATGCAGTTCAATTGGATTATCTTGGGCGCTGGCTTTTTTCATCGGGGTGAGTTGCATTCTGGTTCTGGAAACAAATTTGGATCTTGAGGAACGGCAACTGCGCCTTGCGTTATTGACAGAAGTGCTCTCTCCGATCATGATTGGTTTTTTTTCGAATACGCTTCTGATGAATGAGATCGAGTTGAGATCGGTGGTGTTCCCTGCCACCAGGATTGGTTTGCCAGTTCTTTGGTCGCGGAGGGTAGGCGCCTTGTTCCTGACCTATTGCCTGGTATTGACGTCCGTGCTAATCATCATCAATATCTTTTATCCGGAAATCGGATACATCCCCTATGCTTTAGCTTCATTACCCACCTGCCTGTTCATTTCATGTCTGGTTTCGGCATTTAGCTTTATATTTAAAGAGATGAATGCGGGTTTTTTGGCAGGAATTTTCATCTGGTCGCTCAATTTCATTGGAGCTAGAGCTGCATTGAGCGTTTTCGGTCCACGGTTTTACATTTTCTATGGGTGGGCATTACTCAAATTTTCGCTTCCGCCCGGATTCATTTGGGCGAACAAGATGATACTCACGTTCATCGCCCTCGTTTTGTATATGTTGTGCATAATCTTGTTGCAGAATAGCGAAAGAATCCTTTCATCAAAAAGATGATCGCCGATCCCAGACTGTGCGGGATTGGAAGTTGAACGGAGATTTTTCTGCCTCCAACGGTCTGTGGACGCATAATAAGAACTACCTGAAAGTCCTCCGCCTTTGAAATCTGATACAATCCAAACCGAATGCGAACGCTGCGTACCTACCTCCCCGCTGCGGCGCTATCTGCCGCTGGCCTGGTCCTGATCGCTCTGTTCTTTTTCCCATCTAATCAGGCCAAACAGCCCGTTCCGCCTGTCCCCGTCCAGGTGTGGGCTTCGGGCGCCCAGGTCTCTGTTCAGAGTTCAGATCGGATTCCGGCCAACCTGCTGGTTCAGGCCGGTCTGCGGCTCTTCCCGGGCGACCGGCTGCTCTTGGGAGGCCGGGAGATCTCCCCCTATACAGCCCTGACGACCTCCAGCGCGCTGCTGCAGGTCATCACCGGCACACCGGTCACACTGACAGAAGGCGCCAACCAGCGCACTTTTTCCTCGAGCGCCGCGACCCTGGGCGAGGCCTTGTGGCAGGCGGGCGTGCGCTGGGACCCTTCCGACCGGCTGGATCCTGCGCCCGAAACTCCCCTGGACCATCCTCTCCAGGTGACCCTGCGCCGGGCGATCCCGTTGACGATCACGCAGGGCGATCGAACGCTAAAGCTGCGATCGGCCGCTACCCGCGTGGGTGAAGCCCTGGCGGAAGCCGGCCTGTCTTTGCAAGGCCTGGATACCACTCAACCGGCCGAGAGCCAACCCGTCCCGGCGGACGGGCGCATCCATGTGGTGCGGGTTCAGGAGCAGGTATTGCTCGAACAGAAGACTATCCCTTTCAAGAGCCAGTACCAGGCAGACCCTCAGACCGAGCTGGACCAGCGCAGCGTGCTGCAGCCGGGTGTGACCGGGCTGATCGTCGCCCGCGTGCGCGTGCGTAAGGAAGATGGCAAAGAGGTCAGCCGGCAGAAAGAAGCGGAGTGGACGGCCCGCGAGCCGAAAGACCAGTTGGTCGGTTACGGCACCAAGGTGGTCGTGCATAGCGAGAGCGTGGACGGCGTGACCATCCAGTATTGGCGCAAACTCAATGTATATGCGACCTCTTATT
>JAQTMA010000241.1 GCA_028714615.1 Anaerolineaceae bacterium
GCCGCGCTGGTCCATGAGAACACAGGAGCCATCATTTCCGGCGTCGATGGCGATGCTGCCGGGCAGCAGCGGCAGGGTCTGCGTGGGGCCGCCATAATCGCCGAGGTGTCCCAGGAGCGGGTCGCCGGTCAGGGTGTTGGAACAGACGGAGGCAGATGGACAACTGCCCTGGATGATACTGTGATCGATGCTCAGACTGCTCCCTCCCGATACGCCTACCGTGCCCCAGAGAATGCTATCGTAAAGATGGGGCAGACCGCCAGCCTGGCTCACCATTTCTGAAGAAGAGGTTGTCGCTGAGTCCTCACTGAAGGTGACGTTCGTCAGCGTCGGGCTACTATTCACGTTAGCCATTCCACCCCCCGAATCCGCCAGGTTTCCCGTTAAGGTGGAGTTGATCAGCCCGAGCTGGCTGACGGAATTGTTATACATCCCGCCGCCTAGAGCCGAAGCGCTGTTGCCGGTGAAGGTGAGACCGATCAAATCGGGGCTGCTCCCGTTCACGTTGGCCATGCCGCCGCCGTTTGTGGCCATGTTACCGCTAAATGTGGAATCATGGATGGTAGGACTACCGGCGGTATTGTAAATGCCGCCGCCATCTACGGCATGGTTATCGTGAAACGTGGAATTATAGACGGAGGGGCTGCCTGTATTGTTGAACATGCCGCCGCCATTGGGTTGGGCTGCGCCGGTCGCATCCCCATCCTGGATGGTAAAGCCATCCAGGATGGCAGTACCGTCGACGCCACTGCCCGTGACGACGTGGTAGGCGTTTCCGGAGCCGCCAATTGCACCGCTCAAGATGCTGGTGTGACCGGCTGCCAGGTTGCGTTCATTGATATCCGTCTCGGTTCCGGCAAAGCCACCGTAGATGGCAACGCCGTTTTTAAGCTGGAAGGTTACGGAGCGGGCATCACTAATGCTGGTTCGGTTAGTGGGTATGTAATCCCCCGCTTTAACCCAGATCTCATCGCCGGTTTGGGCGGTAGTGATGGCGAATTGCAAGGTGCAAGCATTGGCCCAGCTATCGCACGCGCCAGTGGTTTTTCCATCCTGGGCAGCAAACCGCGTAACTGCCGCATGGGCGACGTGTGCCGGAAACAGGGCCAGGAGAAGAATGACGAACAGCGTGATCGCGAAACTACGAAAGCTCGATGGTGCGAAATGGTGAATGGGTTGCATGTGACTCCTCTGTCGCAATGAATTTGTCAAGGGAGTAGAAAACCTGATTGACCCCCAAAAGAATTATAGCATTTCCTATCCAAATATGTAAAAACCTACACTTCCTGTGCACTTAACACCACCGCAAACGGCACATCCAACGCCTCGAAATGTTTCTTTCCACAGCGCACCTTATCGGCTTCGCTGTTGCGCAGTTGTAAGAAATCACGTGTGCCCTTGGTTTCGCGCACCAGGTAGAGGGTTTGATCTCACTTTACCGGCTATTGGGAGAAAAAATGGATGAGGAGCGGATCGACCAACTGGGGCGCCTGGTAGATCGAGGGATGTCCGGCGCCTGGAAGGGTATGAAACTCCACCTGGGGGATGGCCTGCTGCAGCCGGCTCGAATTCTGAATGGGGACCGTATCATCCTGGTCTCCCCACAGGAGCAATACCGGGATGCTGGTCTGCCCCACCGCACGGTATTCGATGAAGGGATCACCGGGCATGTTACGCAGCGTTGAAAGAAGGGCGCGACGGAAACCCTGATACTGCATCATATCCAGGTAGCGAGCGTGCCAGTCCGTCTTAGGGATGCCGTATTGTTTAAACTCATCTTCCGCATCCACCAGCACGGCCGGCAAGATGTACACGGCGAAGAGGTAATCGCCAAATCCTGGCAGGGTCACCCAACGCAAGCGGGCATCCGAGCCCATCGGATCGGATTGGGGGGCGAACAAGGCCAATCTGGCGACGCGATCCGCATGCTGGTGAACGTAACCCGCGGCGATGTAACCACCGAGTGAGATGCCGGCCAGGTTCACCGGGCGGTCGATTTTGAGAGCCGTGAGCAGCTCGTCGAGCTGGCGGACGAACAAATCCAGGGTGTAGGCAACATCCGGCCGGTCAGAATAGCCCCGGCCGTACAAGTCATAGCTGAGGACACGAAATCCAGCCTGCACTAGGTCGGGGACGTTGCGTTCCCAGGCATAGGAGGCAACGGAAAAGCCATGCACCAGCACAACCACCGGTCCGGCTTCCGGACCGAAAAGCTCGTAGTGGGTAACCCCGTCAGAGAGGGTGACGAATGCCCCGGAGAGATTCTTCCGCGTAGCGGGGTTCAGGACGAGCTTTTCTTTATCCTGGATGAAATAAGCTGCAGCCAGGGAAAATGCCAGGGTTACCAGCCCAGCGGATACCCACCTCAAGCAGCCTATGCGCATAGCCTATCCTCCTGATTGGTACGATGAACTGATTAACAACGATTTGGGGGCTGGCATGGATATCTTCACGAATATTTCGTGAATGCTGTTTTATCCCCATAAATGGGGTTTCGTCACCATGAGAAACACGATGACGACAACCACTGCGACCGTCACGACCCCAAACAGCGTGCTGCGCTGGGCAATTGCCCGGTACTCCACCGAATCCAAGGCGCCCGTTTCAGCGTACTGGATCTGTTTGCGTAATGTGGGACCGAAGGCAAAGAAACCCAGCAACCCGGTCAATCCGTACAAAACCAGAGAGACGATCAGCCATGAGGTCGTCAACGCCCATCGTCCCAGGTAGGCCATAATGATCCCCGTGATCAGCAGAACGCCGTAGCCAGGGTTGGCGAGCTTGTTATCGATCGCCCGGATAGTTTGCAAGGTGTATATCAGCGCCTTTGGAGAGCGAGCGGAGCGCGAGAGCCAGAATCCATAGGTGATGTTCGAGCCGAGGGCTACGATGGCTGCCAGAACATGAAACCATTTGAAAATCAGATACGGCATCATTTGACCTCCCTGGATGTGATTTCCTCTTATTATCCACTACTTGGGGAGAAAAATCAAAAGCACCCGGGATGCCCCTTTGTCCAACTACCCGGGCGGCCACCGGCGCCGCTCCTACGGTATCTACTTCGATACCTATGCGATTCCCAGCCGATATAGGGGATATAATTGGTCAATATAATCTAAATTAAGATAGGAGGTTTGTACCCATGACTGAACAAACGCAAAAGATCGTCAAATCCGATGAAGAGTGGCGCAAAGAACTAACGCCCGATCAGTATGCAGTCACCCGGCAGCGAGCCACCGAGCGGCCATTTACCGGTGAATACGTTCATAACAAAGCCGAGGGAACCTACACTTGTGTGGCTTGTGGGCAACCATTGTTCTCGTCCCAAACCAAGTTCGAATCGGGTTCGGGTTGGCCGAGCTTCTGGGACGTGGTGCAGACCGGGAATGTCGAGCTGCGCGAAGATAACAGCCTTGGGATGCGCCGGGTGGAGGCAGTTTGCAGCCGGTGCGGATCGCACCTGGGACACTTGTTCGATGATGGCCCACGCGAGACGACCGGGTTGCGGTATTGTATCAATTCTGCAGCCCTCAAGTTCCAGGACCAGAAAGGCTAAGGGCTTTAACACAGAGTACACAGAGAAGAACACAGAGGGGTACCATAAGGTTTAAAATCCATTATCGTATCTCCCTTCGTTCCTTACTCCGTGTTCTCTTTGGTTAAGATTTTCTTATGGTATCATTTTCCGCGTAGGATTTTCCGAGGGGAGCCGCCATGATCACGACTGAGAAGATCGACGAGTGGTTGCAGGAAGTCGAGGAGCGACCGGCTTCGGCTCCACTGATCATCCAAATGATCGCCAACCGCCTCAAGAGCCTGTCGCAGCGCTATGAAGCCATGCTGGCGGAGAACACGGTGCTGCTCACCGGCCAGAAGATCGAAGATTACGAAACGCGGATTGCCAACCTGGAATACCAGGTAGATCTGCTGAAACGCCAACTGGTCGGCGGACAACTTGTGGGGGAAAGTCAGGCAGCCGCGCCGCAAACGATCAGCATCTTGCTGTACAACCCAGTCGGCCAGGTGCTGCGCATGGAGCTGCAGCCGGCGGATGTGTCTCGGGGACCAATTCTTAGGCAATTTAACCTGGAAGCGCCAGAAACAGCGCTCCAATTGCTGTCGGTTGGGTCCCACGAGGAGCTGCTCTTCCTGTTCGATTCGGGGCGCACGGCGACGGCGCCTGCCACCGCAATCCCGGCCATGCAGGGAGAGCTGGACTGGGGGCGTGCGTACGTGGAAGAGCCGCGCGGAGGGGAAGAACTGGCTGCCATCGTTCCGATTGGACGCATGTCCTTATCCGACTGCTGCATCCAGGCCAGCCGGCAGGGATCTCTCAAGAAGATGACGCGCAGTGCATTCGAGACGTACGTGACCAAAAACTTCGTAGGCGCCGGTGTGAAGCTGAACACCGACCGCACCTGCGCGCTGGCGCTGTGCGAGAAAGATGACCGGGTAGTCCTGGTCAGCCAGCAAGGCTACCTCCTCACCGTCGAGACAGCCAACCTTTCCTATGCTATCGAAGATACCATCCGGCTGAGCACCAACGACCACATCCTGACGGTCTTCGCCCTTGGGCAAAAGCCGCAGGTGGTTTTTCTGACCGGTACGGGCAAGTGCATCCTGCGCGACGCGAGCTGGTTGGAACCGGCAGGAACTTCGCTGCGTAAACGCGGGCAGCCCGTCTTCTCGGACGAGCGGCGCAAGGCGGGTGTATACCTGGTGGGCGCTGCGGCGGTTGACTCGCAGGATTGGGGTGTGGCGCTCGATAGCGATGGGACCCTGATGGTCTCTCCGATGAGCGCGTGGCGCGGCGCCGGGACGGTCTTTCCATCTGGGCGCGAGGATGTGCACCTGGCAGCCTTCAGCGCGTTTTCACCACCCATGGGAGCCGCGTGGGTTGCCGGGTAGGCATTGACTTCGGGACGTCGAACTCGGGCGTCGCAGTCAGCGACGGCAACCACGTCCGCGTGCTCCCGCTGGATCCGAAGAACCCGGCGCCCGAGGTGGTCAAGAGCATCCTGTACATCACCCGGGACCATAAAGTGACCATCGGCCAGGAAGCCGTGGCGCTGTATTACAAGCATAATATCAACCGCCCGCGCCGTTTTGTGCGGAAGCGCGCCGGCGAGCTGGAATACCGGGGCGCCGATCTCTTTTACGTCACCGATGTCTACGTAACCGTTGATGAACTGCAGCCGGGGCGCCTGCTGCAGTTCATCAAGACCGCGCTGCGGTCGCGCGACTACCAGGGAACGCACATCTTCGACCGCTATTACACCATTGTTGACATTGTCGGGCTGTATTTACAAGAGTTGAAGGAACGCGCTGAGCAAATGCTGGGCGAGTCGATCGAAGGGGTCACGCTCGGCCGCCCGGTGAAGCTCTCCTCGAACCCGGAGCGCGACCGTGAGGCCGAACAAATGCTGCGGCAAGCAGCCGACCAGGCCGGTTTCCGCCAGGTGGAGCTCGAGCTAGAGCCGGTGGCCGCCGCGCTGTATTACGAGCTGTCGATCGACCGGCCGCAGACCGCGCTGGTCTTCGACTTCGGCGGCGGCACACTCGACATCACCATCCTGCGGTTGGGCGATCCCCACAACCGGGAGGTATACGCCAATGGCGGCATCGACCTGGCCGGGAGCGACTTCGACCGGGCTATCATCCAGAAGCGCATGTTAGCGCATTTCGGCCAAGGCCAGGTGGAAGCGGACCCCTATGTTCGGGAGCTGGTGGAGGCGGTTTCCGATTGGATGGCGCTGCCCGAGCTGAGCATACCGGCAGCGCGCAATCGACTGGAACGGGCTATCCTGGGCGGCATGGCGCCGGCTCGCTTGAAGGCCCTGGAAGCATTGATCTTCAACGACCTGGCCTTCTCGTTCTACAATGCGGTGGAATCGGCCAAGATCGCCCTGTCCAGCCAGGGCGCCGCTCTGATCGGAGTGCAGGCGAAAGACATCGACGTGTGGGAGTTATACACGCGCGCGCAGTTCGAGCGTGATATCCGCGACTACCACAAGCGAATCGAGCAGGTCGTGCTTGACAC
>JAQTMA010000242.1 GCA_028714615.1 Anaerolineaceae bacterium
ATGCAAGCCCTGAAAGAACGCATTTTACGTGAGGGGAAGAATCTGGGGAATGGCATTCTGAAGGTGGATGGGTTCATCAACCACCAGGTGGACCCCGCCTTGATGGACCTGTGCGGTCAAGAATTTGCCCGGCGGTTCGCCCACCTGGGAGCGACGAAAATCCTGACAGCAGAGATTTCCGGGATCGCTCCGGCCATCATGACCGGTATTCACATGGGCTTGCCGGTGGTCTACGCACGCAAAACCAAACCGATCACGATGCCCGACCAGGTTTACCTGACCCTGGCGCCGTCACATACCAAAGGGCGGATGGTCGAGCTGATCATCTCACCCGAATTCCTGGCGGGCGGCGAGCGCGTTCTGATCATCGACGATTTTCTGGCATCGGGATCGACGATCGCCGGGTTGGTGCGACTGGCGGAGGCCGCCGGTGCGCACGTGGTGGGGATTGGAACACTGGTCGAGAAATCCTTCGAAGGTGGTCGAGAGGTTTTAAAGCCGCTGGGACTCCCGGTTGAATCACTGGCTTGTATCGACTCGATGGTAGGCGACCGGATTGAATTTTCGGATTAGGGCTATCCGCCAATTGCGCTAAAACAAACCACAACACCTGCCCTGCACAACCTACAGAGCGGTACCCTGGAGAACACGAAGGACACATGGTAGATTCGATCGCGATTCTAGATTTTGGTTCGCAATATACCCAATTGATAGCCCGGCGGGTGCGTGAGCTGCACGTCTATTCAGAAATCTTCGCCTGGGATACGCCACGGGAGCAGGTGCTGGCGGGAAACCCGCTGGGCTTCATCCTTTCCGGCGGCCCGGCTTCTGTGTATGCCCCCGGAGCGCCCTCCATCCCGGCTTACGTACTCGAATCCAACCGGCCTGTCCTGGGAATCTGCTACGGCATGCAGGCGCTCACCTATGCGCTGGGCGGGAAAGTAGCTTCCTCGCCGGATCGAGAGTACGGCCTGGCTACGGTGGAAACGGTCGTTGAAAATCCACTGTTGCCGTCAGGCTCACAGCCGGTATGGATGTCGCACGGGGACCGCATCGAATCGCCGCCGCCTGGTTTTGTAACACTCGCCACCAGCTCGAGCAGCCCGGTGGCTGCTATAGGCAACCTATCGACCAGGCGGTTCGGCGTGCAATTCCACCCGGAGGTGCATCATACCCCCGGCGGGAAAGAGATCCTGCGGCGCTTCGTCCTGGAGATCTGCGCCGCCCGCCCGGGGTGGACCCCTGAATCGATCATCCAGCAGAGCGTGGAGCGCGTGCGCACCCAGGTGGGCCATCACCGCGTGCTGGCGGCCGTCTCCGGCGGCGTAGATTCGAGCGTCGCTGCAGCCCTGGTGGCGCGGGCGATTGGAGCTCAACTGTCGGCAATTTTCGTCGATACAGGCCTGCTGCGCAAAGGCGAGCGCGAGCAGGTCGAGCTGGCTTTTGCACAACAAGCCGGACCCGGCGCCGAGTTCTACAGTATAGACGCTTCCTCTACCTTTCTACAGAAACTCAAAGGAATTACCGAACCGGAAGCCAAGCGCCGCATCATCGGGGAGACCTTTATCCGCACTTTCGAAGCCCAGGCGCTCCAGGTGGGACAGCCGCACTTCCTCGTCCAGGGGACCATCTATCCGGACGTGGTGGAATCATCTGCGCCAGAGCGCTCACAAGCCGAGCGCATTAAATCACACCATAACGTTGCAGGGCTTCCGGATGACATGCAATTCGAGCTGGTCGAACCGCTGCGCTATCTCTTTAAAGATGAAGTGCGAGCCGTCGGCAAAGCGCTTGGGCTACCTGAGGCGCTGGTATGGCGCCAACCGTTCCCAGGACCAGGTTTGGCGGTGCGCTGCCTGGGAGAAGTGACCGCGGAACGGCTGGCGCGCTTACGTGAGGCCGACGCCATCTTCACCGCAGAGCTGGAACAGGCCGGCCTGCTGCACCTCAGCACCGGGGATGATCACCAATCCCAGGGGACGTCTCAAGCCTTTGTGGTGCTGCTCCCCGTCCGTTCGGTGGGCGTGATGGGAGACCAACGCACCTATCAGGAAGCGGTGGCGCTGCGTGCGGTGGTGACCGACGATTTCATGACCGCCGATTGGGCGCGCCTGCCCTATGATCTGCTGGCGCGCATCTCCAACCGCATCGTCAACGAGGTAGACGGAATTAATCGGGTAGTGTATGATATAACCAGCAAGCCGCCATCCACCATCGAGTGGGAGTAATCTTCCGTGTTTTCAGTTCATCTGTAAGGAGAATCCAATGGATTTCGGTGAAGTCCTCCAAAAAGCGTGGCGCATCATTTGGAAGCACAAGGTCCTGTGGCTGTTTGGCATCCTGGCGGGTTGCGGCAGCGCCGGGAACAGCGGCGGCTCCAGCTCTGGTTACCGGTTCAACTCCGGAGGTGGCGGCGGGAGTAGGGGTAACCTACCCGAGGGCTGGCAAACCTTTTTCCAGCAGCTCCAGCGCACGCTCGAGAACATCCCGGCTTGGGTGTGGATCCTGCTGGCAGCCTTGCTCTTCGCCCTGTTTATCGCGTTGATCTTCATCAATACCATCGGGCGCATCGGTCTGGTGAGAGGGGCGTCACTCGCGGATGAAGGCGCGATGACCCTGGGCTTCGGCGAGTTGTTCAATGGCAGCCTGTCGTACTTCTGGCGCGTTTTCCTGCTCAACCTGCTGATCGGACTCGCCTTCCTGGTTATCATTTTGGTGTTAACCATCCCGCTCATCTTGCTCACCATCGGAACCCTGGGGATCGCTTTGCTTTGCCTCATCCCGCTTGCCTGCCTGCTGATCCCGGTGATGTGGGTGGTGGGTGTGATCATCGAGCAGGCTAACATTGCCCTGATCGTCGAAAACCTGGGGATCCTGGCGGCGGTGCAGCGAGGATGGGATGTGGTGCGACGCAACCTGGGTGCAATCATCGTGATGGCCTTGATCCTCTTCATTGGCGGCGCCATCGCCGGACTCGTGATTGCCATACCCCTGGTGTTCCTACTCGTTCCGCCGCTGGTGGGGATGGCAGCCGGCAACCAGGGACTGGGAGCTGGCCTGGTGATCTCCCTGGTGCTGTTTGTGATTTACTTGCCCATCGCCCTGGTGCTGGGAGGAATCTTGCGCGCGTATATCACCACTTCCTGGACGCTCACCTTCCGCCGGTTGACGGGGAGAACCGCATTGGGCGCCTCGCTGCCGACGATCGTTCCCCCGCCTTCGATGGAACCGCAGGGCTCGTAATCACCCCTGGCAGGGATGCGTAAATTTGCGGTTTTTCTGGCCGGGCTGGCGCTGTTGTTCATCACTGCGCCAGTCCGCGCCCAGGCCGGCAACCCGGTTCAACTTTTCCCACCCGACACGAGGCAATTTCCAAAAATTCGGTTGTACCTGGATGCACGGGATGCGGCGGGGGGTTTTATTGCCGGGCTAACCCCGGCAGTGATCAGCCTGACGGAGAACGGGCGCTTTGTCCCCGTCGATGAGTTGCGCGAAATCCAACCCGGCCTGGAAATTGCAGTCGCGATCAATGCCAGCCCTTCGATGGCGGTGCGTAATTCCGAAGGCGTCGCCCGCTATGACCTGATCACCGGGGCGCTGGCAGATTGGGCGTCTTCTCTTCCCACGACCGGCGGGGGCAAGTTCAGCCTGTTTACGAACGGCGGAAAGCCGGTTGCACAGATCGACGACCCGTTAAAGTGGCTGGAAGCCTTGAAGGCCTACAAGGCCGACCTGCGCAACAGCACCCCCAGCCTGGAAAGCATCTCAGCGGCGCTTTCCGCGATTGAGGCAGCCCCCCCCCAGCCGGGCATCCACCCGGCGATCCTGTGGATCACCTCCCCTCCCGAAGGAACGTTGTTGGCCAGCCTGGCCGGCATGAAGGACCCGCTCCAAAAAAGTGGCGCACGGTTGATCATCTGGTCTGTATCTCCGGCGGCGGCTTTCAATTCTGAAGGATCGAGCGCGCTGCGCGAGTTGGCCGAGAGTAGCGGAGGCCAGTTTTTTGCATTCTCCGGCGCTGAAGCATTCCCCGACCTGAACGCGATGCTCCAGCCGTTGAACGGGATCTACCAGTTAACCTATACCTCATCGGCCTCCCAGGCGGGTGACCAAAGCCTGGCCGTGCAAATCCAGCAACCGGATGGGGTGCTGGCCAGCCAGCCGATCCAGTTCCAACTGGACATCCAGGCCCCCAACCCGATGCTGGTGTCCGCCCCGTCCGAAATCCTGCGTACCTGCCCGGCCGACAGCCGGGACCCCTTGAAAGCTCTCGAACCGCTTACCCTAAGCTTGCGAGCCCTGGTCGAGTTCCCCGATGGGCATCCCCGTCCGCTGCAGGCAACCCGGTTGTACGTGGACGGCGCGCTGGTATCCGAAAATACAGCGGCCCCATTTGAAACCTTCCAGTGGAATCTCAGCGGCTATACCGACACCGGCCGGCACTTGCTCAAGGTCGAAGCCGAAGATGATTTGGGCTTGAGCAAGCAAAGCCTGGAAATTCCAGTCGACATCCGGGTGGTGATCCCCCCAGCCGACCTGAAGACGCTGGTAACGCGGCACCAGGCGCTGGCTACCTGGGCAGCAATTCTGTTAGCCGGGGCGTTGTTGGGAAGCGCCATCCTCCTGGGGGTGCGCAAAGGCGTCTTCCGCCGCAGGGAAAAAGTCGCCGGTAACCAGGGAGACCCGTTGATCCAGCCCATGCCAACCAACCCGCCAGGCCACCCGCATGGGCGCCAGGTATTGGCGGACCGAGCCAGACGGTTGTGGCGAGGCGCCGCGCACATGGAACCGGCTCAGTTGCTCTGGTTGGACGAAGAGGGCGAAACCCTCTCCACCTCCCCGATCACACTCGAAGGGCACGAACTCACTTTCGGGCGCAATCCCCGCCAGGTGAGCTACGTGTTGAACGACTCCTCGGTCGAGCCCGTTCACTGCCGCCTGACCCGCAGCGAGACCGGCGACTTTCTCTTGCACGACCTGGGTTCTGTGGCGGGCACGTGGGTGAATTATGCTCCCATCTCATCTGGGGGTGTACATCTCGAACATGGTGATATCATTCACATTGGCCGGCTGACCTTCCGTTTTTCCTTGATGAAACCCGGGGCAGCCGCCTCGATCCAGGTAGAAAGCACCTCTGAGACTTTATGATCCGGTCAGAAAACGCCCACCTCCAGGTAGCCGCCCAAACGCACCCCGGCATGTCCGGGAAGAATAACGAAGACCGGTATGCCGTGACGGCCTACCGGGTAAGCCGCAGCGATCCAACCCCGGCGGTGCTGGGGGTTTTATGCGATGGCATCGGGGGACACCGCGCAGGCGAGGTGGCAGCCGAACTGTCGGTCGATCTGATTACCCAGGCCGTAGCCGAGAGTGATGGACAGCACCCTGTCGAAACCCTGGAAAGCGCCATCGTTCGGGCGAGTGACCGTGTGTATGCTATGGCCCAAGCCGATACCAGCCTGAATGGAATGGGCGCCACCTGCGCTTGCGCCTGGGTGCTGGATCGCCGGTTGTACGCAGCCACCGTGGGCGATTCACGAATTTACCTCGTGCGCGGAAGCACGATCCAGCAGCTCAGTACAGACCACACCTGGATCCAGGAAGCCCTGGAAAGCGGTGCGCTGGCGCCCGAAAACGTACCCGGCCATCCCAACGCGCACGTCATCCGCCGCTACCTCGGCTCTCCCACCCCGCCAAAGGCAGACTTCCGCATGCGCACTGCTCCAGGAGAGGGCAGCCTGAAAGCTGCAGAAAACCAGGGATACCCATTACAAGCTGGCGATCTGGTGTTGCTCTGCTCAGATGGGTTGACCGATCTGGTCAAGGACGCGGAGATGCTGTCTATCTTGAAGTCTGCTGCGCCCGAACAGGCTGTTAAGGTCTTGATCGACCAGGCCAACGCCCGCGGCGGCCACGATAACATCACCGTTATTTTGATGGGCGTTCCAGTTTCACAACCCGCACAAGCGAATACCCGGTTGCGTTGGCCGTGGGTCGTGGCTGGTTGCGCGGGGCTGACCGTGGTGGTCTTGCTGGCGG
>JAQTMA010000243.1 GCA_028714615.1 Anaerolineaceae bacterium
GTGTATACCAACACGGTGATGCACAAGAGGACGCAATAGATGGCGAAGATATACAAAGGTCGTTGGGTGAGGAAGCGCAGCAGCCAGCGAATTGAGAAATAACCGACGACTGCCGAAGTGAGAAACCCGGCCAGGAGGATGGGTAGGAAGCTGCTTAGATTCGGAACTTTCACCAGGTCGATGGTTTCTAACAGGCCGGCTGCCAGCATGACCGGGACTGCCATCAGGAAGGCAAAGCGCCCCGACGAGACACGCTCAAAATTGCGGGTCATGCCCCCTGCGATCGTAGAGCCGGAACGTGAAACCCCGGGGAAGATGGCGATGGCTTGAGCAATCCCAATCCAGAGGGCATCTTTCCAATTGAGCTGGTGCAGGTTGCGGGCGCGTTTTCCGATGCGCTCGGCGATCACCAATAATGCGGCGGTAACCAGCAGCAACAAGGCGGTTGCGACTGGATCGCTGAAGGCGGCTTCGACCTGTTTCTTGATAACTACCCCGGCCAACCCGGCGGGGATGGTCGCCAGAATCAGGTACCACCCTAAGCGAGCATCCGGGTCGGCGAATGGCTGCCGGCGCCAAATGGCCACGACAAACGCCCGAACGATGCGCACCAGGTCTGCCCTGAAGTAGAGAATAACCGACAGCAGGGTACCCAATTGGACGAGTACGTTAAAGATGAATGCTTCTTGGGCGGGGATCTTCCAGCCGAGCAGGTAGGGGGTTAACACCAGATGGGCCGAACTGGAAATGGGCAGGAATTCAGTCAAGCCCTGGATGATGCCGAGCAGAATGGATTGAAGTAGGGTCATGGGATTGTTGATTGAAGATTTCTGATTTTTGGATTGAAGAGGCTAAGATGAGATTAGTTTGTTATCTGTGGTCTGATAATGTTCCAAAAATTCTGCTGCGAAGGCGTCGAAGTCGCCTGCTAAGATCGCCTGGCGGATATCACCCATCAGGCGTACCAGGGTGCGCAGGTTGTGGATCGATAGCAGTGTGCCGGAAAGCATCTCTCTGGCGACGATCAGGTGACGTAGATACGCCCGGGTGAAATTCAGACAGGTATAGCAGTCGCAGGTCTCATCGATGGGGTTCGCATCGTGGGCAAAGGCAGCGTTCATCAGGTTGAGCCGTCCGGTGCGGGTCATGGCAGCCTGGTGGCGAGCCAGGCGGGTGGGCAGCACGCAGTCGAAAATATCCACCCCACGAAGCACCCCATTGATCAGATCCTCGGGCGACCCGACTCCCATCAGGTAGCGCGGCTTGTCCGGGGGTAGGACGTCATTTACGACCTTCAGCATGGCATTCATGTCGGCTTTGGTCTCACCCACTGAAAGACCGCCGATGGCATGCCCGGCAAAACCCAGGGAGCTAATATACTCCGCGGAGCGCAGGCGCAAGTCATGGAATGCGCCGCCCTGGACGATTCCGAACAATGCCTGGTCTTCTCGAATGTGCGCTTGCCGGCAGCGTTCAGCCCAGGCATGCGTCCTCACCATAGCCTGCTCGATATAGGCACGCTCGTAGGGCGGAGCGCATTCATCGAAAGCCATGATGATGTCGGCTCCCAGGTTTTCCTGGATGGCAATGCTCTTTTCGGGGGTGAAGCGGTGTATCGAACCATCGATGTGGCTCTTAAAAGTAACACCATCCGCATCGACCTTGCGCATCTCAGCCAAGGAGAAGACCTGAAACCCCCCCGAGTCGGTCAATAAGGGTTTGTCCCAATGCATAAAACGGTGCAACCCGCCCATCTCTGCCACTAGCTCATCCCCCGGTCGCAGGTATAGATGGTACGTATTGGCAAGCACCAGCGAGCCGCCCAGCTCATCCACCTGGAGCGGTGTTAACGATTTAACCGTCGCCTGTGTGCCAACCGGTGCGAAGACCGGGGTAAGCAGCGCGCCGTGGGGAGTCTGGAAGAGGCCAGCGCGCGCCTGGCCCTGACGGGCATGGATTTCGAAAGAGAAGGATTTTCCGGCCATGGGATCTCGGTGATTATTATACCGGGTTTTCCACTGTCTTGCCGGGCGGCGTAACCCGGTTTATACTCAACAGATGCAACCGTCAACGTTAAAACATTGGATTGTCCGCCCCTCGATACCTCCTGAAACCCGGGAAGCTCTACCCGAATACCCGGCCCACTTGCAGCAGTTGCTCTTTAATCGCAGGATCGTGGATCCGGTTTCCGCCCGGGATTTCCTGGAAGCAC
The DNA here is from genome assembly GCA_028714615.1 of Anaerolineaceae bacterium. The sequence continues at coordinate 2,213 of JAQTMA010000243.1, forward strand.
GCTGCCCTGACGGATGCGACCCCTTTTCCTTGACGGGAATGCAATCCGCAGTTGACCGCATCGGAGAAGCCATCCGCTCGGGTGAAGCTGTAGCCATCTACGGAGATTATGACGTCGATGGGGTGACTGCCACGGTCTTGCTTGTCCAGGCGCTGCGCGCGTTGGGGGGAACCGCGAGCGAGTATATCCCCGACCGGGTCGAAGAAGGCTATGGTCTGAACCTGGACGCGATGGATTTGTTGAAATCCCAGGGTGTTCGCCTGGTGATTACCGTAGATAATGGAATTCGCTCGCTCACCGAAGCAGCGCATGCCCGTCACATCGGTCTCGATCTGATTATCACTGATCACCACCAACCCCAGAGCGGAATACCGGATGCCTTCGCAGTGATCGATGCCAAGCAAGCTGGGGATTGTTATCCGAACAAGAACCTTTCAGGTGTAGGGGTGGCCTATAAGCTGGTCCAGGCCCTCGTCCAGTCTTTCCCTCAGGCCGGGGTGATATCCGAGGACTTTTTGGACCTGGTTGCGCTTGGCACGGTGGCCGACCTGGTGCCGCTCATCGGCGAGAATCGCTATTTCGTGACCCAAGGCCTGCAACGCATCCGCAATACCCGGCGGCAAGGAGTATATTCTCTCGCAAACGTATCCGGTTTGGACATCCGCAAAACCAACACATCGGACATTGGCTTCGTCCTTGGGCCGCGTTTGAATGCTGCCGGCCGGGTCGAGTCTGCCAAAACGGCCTTTCGTTTATTGATGAGCACAGATGCGATGGAAGCGGGGCAGTTAGCTCAGGCGCTCGAAGTACATAATCAGGAGCGAAAGCACCAAACCCAGGCGATCGAGGTCCAGGTGGAGGCCATGATCGCGGCCATGCAAGCGGAAAATTACTTGATCTTTGCCAGCGATACGAATTTCAAATCGGGGGTCGTCGGATTGGCTGCTTCCCACATTGCTGAGGTCTACTACCGCCCCGCCATTGTAGCGGAACGAGGCGAACAAACCACGCGGGGTTCAGCCCGTAGCATCCCTGGCTTCCACATTACCCGGGCGCTGGATGAATGCGCCGATCTCCTGGTACGGCATGGCGGTCATGAACAGGCGGCCGGTTTCACCGTAGACAACGAATTGTTGGATGACCTGGTCCGGCGTTTGCAGGGTATCGCCCTTCGGGAATTATCCAGCGCAGATTTACGCCCGGTGATTACGATCGACCTCGATATTCCTTTGAAGGAAGCGACTCCGGCCTTGATGGAAACGTTGGACCGCTTGCAGCCATTCGGGGAAAGCAACCCCGAGCCGTTTCTGGTGTCTCGCAACCTGCAGGTCATGTATCCCAAACTGGTTGGAAAGGAAGGCAAGCACTTAAAATTCAAGGTGACGGATGGTTGGATCACCTTCGACGCGATTGCCTTCCGCATGGGTAGCCGTTTGGGTGATCTGACCGGGCGAGTCGACCTGGTGTATACCTTCGAGCGCAACGACTACAATGGGCGGATGAGCTTTCAGCTCAACGTGAAAGATATCAAGCGCTCCGGTCTCCCGGATTAAGAGCTTTAACACAGAGCTCACAGAGAAAAAAAGGGTACGGATGCTTCCGTACCTTTTTTTCTAGGAACATTGTGTTAATGCTCTTAATCCACAAATCGATATTTAATGAGCGTCCACACCGCCACAAACGCATCGATCATACGGATTTTCTTACCTTCTGACCAATCGCGCGGGTTAAAACTGATGGGAACTTCATAGATGCGTTTGTGCCGTTTGAGGATTTTCGCGGTGAACTCCGGCTCGAAGTCAAACCGTCTGGCTCTCAGTGGCATGCCGTCAACCACTTCACGGCGAAAAACTTTGTAGCCGGTCTCCATGTCACTCAAGATATTGTTGTAGAGAATATTGGTCATCAAAGTCAGGCATTTGTTGGCGAGCATGTTCCAGAAGAATACCGGCCGGCGCGCGCCACCCAGAAAGCGCGATCCATATACCACCTCTGCGATGCCCTCCTCGATGGGTTTGAGCAGTGCTGGATATTCGCGCGGATCATATTCCAGATCGGCATCCTGAATGATGATTGTGTCGCCTTTAGCGTTCAGAATACCGGTGCGGACGGCTGCACCCTTACCTTGATTTTGGGTGTGGTAGATGACCCGAATCTGTCCACAGCCATCCAGCCCGGAGAGAATCTCTCCCGTGCCATCTGTAGAACCATCGTCCACAACCAGGATTTCACTGGCGTACCCGGTTGCTTCCACTCTTTTCAGGATTTCTTCGATGGTATGGACTTCGTTATAGACGGGGAGGATCACGGTGATATCCATTGGATGGATTATAATAGATTGGTTTGCTAAACTGCAAGGAATCCAAAGCGTGGGTTCTGCTGGAGGGTGGTGCTATAATACTTCCAGAGTTGATCCGATGTTGAAAGAAACCTATCGAACGGTATTGGGGAGGGTGGTTGCATGAGCGCTTTGCCTGTTAACCCTGCAAATTCGGCCACGGCTGGGAACGGGAGTTCGACGATGCAGTACGTTCCACCACCCATCTCGCGCATTGAAGATATTGGCCTTTCATTGCTGTGGCTACAGGACCTGGCTTTAAAAATCATGTATTTTCAAGGATACATGACCGGGTTTAAGGTCGCTGAAGAAATGTGCTTACCTTTCTCGGGAGTGATCGAGCAGATCCTGGATGCGCTCAAACGTGAAAAGCTGGTAGAAGTAAAATCCTCCCAGATGGGCCTGGGGGAAGGCGCCTACCAATACGCGATCACCGGCGCTGGGATTGCGAGAGCGCGTGAAGCCTTGGAGCGCAGCCAGTATGCTGGCCCGGCTCCGGTGCCATTGGCGACTTACAATGAAGCTTTCCAGCACCAGAGCCGTGGGCGTTTATTGGTGAGTAACCGCATGATGCGGCAAGTGTTATCCAACCTGGTTCTTCCAGATCGTACGTTCCAACGCATTGGACCTGCAGTTAACTCCGGAACGTCAATTTTCCTATATGGTCCTCCCGGGAATGGGAAAACCAGCGTGGCAAAGGCGATCGGCAACCTGATCCTCAGCCAATCGATGTATATCCCGTATGCCATCTATGTGGACGGCCAGGTGGTAAAGCTATACGATTCGGTCAACCACCAATTAGCTCCTGAGGATGAAACCTATGGCGCGCCGGGATCGAGTTCATTGCGAACCGGCAGCCGGCGCGACCCCCGCTGGTTGCACATCCGCCGTCCATTTATCACCGTCGGTGGGGAACTTACCCTGGCTGGGTTGGACCTGGTCTTCGATGACGTCCACAAGTTTTACGAAGCCCCATTCCAGGTGAAAGCCAATGGGGGCATTTTGTTGATCGATGATTTTGGCCGCCAGCAAGTGCGCCCGCGCGACCTGCTCAACCGCTGGATCGTACCCTTGGAGAGCCGCATCGATTACCTCACTCTGCACACCGGGCGTAAACTCGAAGTACCTTTTGACGTCCTGGTGGTCTTCTCGACGAACTTACCCCCCAAGGACTTGGTCGATGAAGCTTTCCTCAGGCGGCTGCGCCACAAGATCGAAATTGGCGATCCATCGTATGAGGAATACCGGGAGATCTTCTTGCGGGTTGCAAACCAAAAGGGAGTGGCTTACTCCGACCAGGCCCTGGCTTACCTGTTACAGGAATGGTATATTAAAAGGGGCCGTAAGCTACGTGCTTCGCACCCCCGCGATCTATGCGATCAATTGATCGATATTGCCCATTACATGGGAGATGAACCGGCGATGACCCCCGAGCTGATCGATAGGGCTGCTGAATCTTATTTTGTAGAACTCTAACTCGCATGTTGAA
>JAQTMA010000244.1 GCA_028714615.1 Anaerolineaceae bacterium
TGCAATTGGGCAACCAACCGGTAGCCTCGGCCGGTACACTCTGGCTCCAACTGATCGATCAGGCGGGTCTACCGCTTTCCGGAAAGGTTGCTTTTGACACCGCCGAGGATTGCCAGAAAAACCTGGTGCTGATCAATTTCCGGCAAATCCGTTAGGGATTTGGACCTCAAGAAGGTCAACGTGACCAGGGTGTTTCAGTTCTCAGGAGCGATCAGGAAATTTTAAGTCCCGTAGGGTCGTTATAGGTAATCGGGTTGCCGTTGACGTAGGCATAGCGGTCCCAAGCCAAGGGGTTGCCCGGTTCGGGTATGAGGCTGTCGGGGGAGAGGAAACGCCCCAAAGCCGGGTCGTAGAAGCGGGCCTGGTAGTCCAGCAGGCCGATTGCCGCATCCTTACATTAAGTTGCTCCCTCAAAATCACTTGAACTAAGAATGCTCCTGGTGGTACCCTGGAACCAGTAACCGGCCAAGGTTCTGTTCCATTACCACCAGGAGGTCATCCCATGTTACCAGAAATCGAGGCGTTCCAGAAGTGGCTGCGGCGCAAAAGCCCCCACTCCTCCACCCAGATCCATTATCCCAGTGACCTGGTGCTGTTCTTCGCCTGGGTCGAGAAATTGCCTTCCCAGATCACCCTTCAGGATATCGATCGGTTTATTGAGCATTCTCAACAAGTGCCTCACAGCATCGCCACCATCAATCGCCGCCTGGCTGCCCTGCGCTCCTTCTACCTCTTCCTCACCATCGAGCGGGAAGATGCCCCGCGCAACCCGGTCTTGCCCCGGCGGCACTTCATTCACCAGGCTCAGCGCTTACCCCGGGATGTTGAAGATGCCCAGATCGAAAAGCTCTTTGCAGTCATCACCTCCCTCCGTGACCGGGCCATCTTTTTGCTCATGCTGCGCTGCGGGCTGCGGGTGGGGGAGGTGCGCAATCTTTCGCTGGCCGATTTGTATTTGCAACCTTCTCGTGGCAGTTTGCCGCGGGTGTGGCTCCATGGCAAAGGCGGCGCACAGCGGGTGGCTTACCTCTCAGCACAGTCTCTGACCGCTCTACACGCCTGGCTCGCCATCCGCCCCAACGGGAACGAGCCGGCCGTGTTCCTCAACCGCTTTGGGAAGCGCATGACGGTGACCGGCATCCAGGACCGCCTGGCACATGCCTGCCGGGCCACCAAGGTTTGGATCACCTGTCATCAACTGCGGCACACCTTCGGCCACCACCTGACCGAAGCCCATGTGCCGGTGACCACCATCCAGCGCCTGCTGGGGCATGCCCGTCTGCGCACCACCGAGATCTACCTGCATATCTCCGACCGTCAGGTGCAGGAGGATTACGACGCGGCCATGCGCGAAATCGCTCGCCGCTTCCCGCTTCTGGGAGGGGAGCAATGACCCCCGACAAGCGCACGCCCCATTTCAAAGCCTTGGTCCCGCCCGATACCTTCCCGAACCGAGTACGCGATTGGCTGCCGGCCAACTTGAGCTTCTACCTGGACTTTCGCCGCTGGCTGCGGGAGACCGGTTACAGCCCCTCCGCGCTCAACAGCTATGGGGTAGCGGCCCGGTTGGCCCTGGGCTGGCTGGAACGGCCCTACTGGCAGATCGATCCCCAGACCGATCTTCAAAAAGCAGTGGAATGGATCGGCGAGAAATTTACCAGTCCTGCCACGCGGGCCGAATACCGCAAAGGCGTCCTGAAACTAGGCCAATTCCTGATCTTGCGCTGCCACCGTCCGGCCTTGGAAAAACCAATCCACTGGGCGCATTACCTGGGCGACTTGCCCGGGGGTATGGGCGAGCTGGTGCGTGGGTACCTCCTGCACTGCCAGCGGCGCTGGTCGGCCGACCGGAAACACGAGCGGACCACTGATACACTTTCCCAGTTGACCCGCCTGCTGCGCTGGATGCTGGCGCAGCCCAATGTACAGGCCATCGCCGAGATCACCCCGGCGCTCTGGTATGGGTACCTGGATGCGCGCCTGGCAGTCGGGATCTCGCCGGACACCACCAACGGCGAATTGAGACAGTTGCAAGCCTGGCTGCGCTTTGCCGAGGACCAGGGCCAGCCGGTGTGCCAGCGAACGCTGCGGGTAGAACCGCTTCAGAAGGGCCGCCGCCTGCCCCGCGATGTCCCGGCGGAGCTGCTGCGCCAGATCCAGGGGGAAATCCAGAAGGACGCCGCCTCTGGACACGCCGGAACGCGCCGCATGGGGGTGACGGACCAGGTCTGGTTCCTGTTGATGCTCCATAGTGGTCTGCGCACCGGGGAGGTGCGCCGTTTGAAGCTGGCGGATCTGGACTGGGAGCGCAAGCAGGTGCGCATCGAGCAGTCCAAGGGGCTCAAAGACCGCATTGTCTATCTGAGTGAAGCCACCCTCACCGCCATCCGGGCGTATTTCCTGCTGCGCGGTCCGGTAGACGCATTACCCGATCATGTGCTGATCTATCGCCACCAGGCGCTCAGCGAAAGCTACTGCGGGGTGCGGCTGCGGGTCTATGGGGAACGCTGCGGGATCGCGGTGAGCCCCCACCAACTGCGTCATTCCTGCGCCACCCTGCTGCTCAATGCCGGCGCCCCGGTGCTGACGGTGCAGACCTTGCTGGGACACAAACATGTGGACACCACCTTGGGTTATACCCGCCTGTATGATGGCACCATAGCCGCAGATTATTACCGGGCCATGCGGGAGGTCGAGCAACGCCTGGCTTTGCCGGAAGACCCGGGGAGGTCAGCTCCCAGCCCGGGGGAGCTGCTTGCCCTGGTCGATGCGCTGCGGGCCGATACGGTCCACAGCCTCCGGGCCGGTATTCTGGCGTGGGCCGATGAAAGGACCACCATTCAGATGGGAGATGTTAAGGTTCCAGCTTACCCAGAGTGAACCCCTTCGAGTAGACAAAAGGGTTGTATCATCGAGCTACCCCAAGGGAAGGCGAGCGGACTGGTTTTCGGTTCGTTCGTCTTTTTCATTTTTGGATAGTCGTATCAGATCTTCGAGATTTTCTCAAAGGCCTTTTTAATCCAACCATAAGCCAAATTATGTTTAGACAATTTGCTTTTTTCTGTCAAGATCATTTGTCCAACTGATTGATAGCATTATTTATATGGTTTAATACCCAACCATCATTTTCATTTAGTAATGCCTTTAAAAGTACACCTTTTGCTTCTAATGCACGAAGAACTCCAAGTGACCACGCTGCTCCGCCTCTGATTGTATTAGAATCGCTTTCCAACATACTTTCAAGGAAAGGAATAGCATCTCTATAACCAACTGAACCAAGAGCAAAAACATATGCAGGTAAAGGGTCCTTTTTTAAATGTTCCAACAATGATTCTCCGGCTTTGCTACTACCGATTTTAGACAATGCTTCAGCAGCGTCACTACGTACTTTCCAATCATCATCATCCAGACATTTAATCAAGATTGGAATTGCAGATTTCGCATGTCTATCTCCTAAAATATCACATAGTATCCGCCGTGAAAGTGATGACTTACTGATCATTAATGCCTGAATTAAATCCTTAATTTTTGCTTCTCGTTTTATTTGATGTTTTAATGGTCGTCGATCATCGGTAGGTTCTTCTAATTGTCGATTTATTTCATCGGCAGTAAGGAATGATTTTGTCATTTTGGCCCGTCCAGAATTTTTCCAGTATCATCGACAACCGTATGGGTACCATCGGAATGTTCCAAATCCCAATGAGGTCCTCCATAATGTCCAGAATGATCTCTTTTCCAGACATTTCCATTGTTATCTTTGAATCCTCCATCATGGGTTCTTACATAAGGAGGGCTGCCCTTTTGTTTAGGGGGATTATATGGAAGATCACCAGATTTGGGCAATTTATCGGCTTGGCTGATTGCAGCTAACCCCGTAAAAGCGGTTGCTAAATCAGTTTGGAATTGGTCCGTGAGATCGATTACTGCATGAGCAAAAGCTTCTGGCCTACCCGGTTGGACTGCTTCTAAGGTTGCAAAAGTGGCAACGGCTCCTATGGTAAGCTCAACGACACCAATACCTTCCACGATACACAGATCCCAGATGCAGTGACCGGACGGGTCATTGAATCTTATCGGGTTGTTGAAAGTATAGGCGTACCGGTCGAAAGCCAACGGATTTGTCGGAACAGAAGGAAACTTGGCTTGGGGATTCTCCAGTCGGTACCGGTTTTCCTGGTTGAGTTGCTCCAGGAACTGGATTTCATGGTAATCGACCACCAATGGAGAGTAATTCGATCCAGCGACGTAACCGATAGCATTCGGGTTGTTGCCTTCGCCGACGCTGGGTATAATGGAATCGGGTTGAATGAAGCGACCCAGTTCCGGGTCATACTGCCTTGAGCCATAATCGAGCAAGTTAATGTAACCGTCCTCACGCTGCCCGGTGTAGGTTTTATCGGTGGGCAGGCTGCCGTCCGCCAAGTGCACCTGGCCAAAGGCGGTGTAGCGGCTCTGAGCCACCACCTGCCCGCTGGGGCTGGTCCCCAGGCTGGTGGTGGCGATCTGGTCGGCCGAGAGGTAGCTCAGCCGGCTCTGGCTGGGGCTTTGGGCACTCTCCACCCGCACCGCGACGGTCTGGGTGCCAAAGGCATAGACCTTGGTGACCTGGGCCATCGTGCTGAAGGGACCGCTGCAGCTCCACGCACCCCCCACCGGCTGCACGCACACCTGGTTGGTATCAGTCCCCGCGTTCCCCAACAGCTCCACCTGGGTGGAGGAGGTGTCGGTCAAGACCGTCTGCCATGCTCCGCCCGGCAGCAGGGATTTGACCGTGTAGCGGGTTGCCGGGGAGGGGCTATCCTCCGCCCAACGGACCGTATAGATCAGTCCCGGAGAAGGAGGGATGAATAGGTGGACCGTCTCGGTGGTACGGTAACTGTAGGTGAAGCGCTTGACCCAAGGAGACAGGTTCCCCACCCCATCTTGTGGCTGCACCCACAGGTAGTAGCGCCCCGGGCTGGTGAGCAGGGCCGGGGTAAAGCTGGGGGAGGCGGTAGTGAAGTTGGCCGCCGTGGGGTAGGCAGGGTCGGTGCCCCAGTACAGGTTGTATTGGATGGATGCCGGGCAGGCGGAGGTGTTGGGCGCATCTGTGGCAGCCGTCCACTGGAAGCTGGGATCCCCGAATTCGGTGTAGGTCCCGCTGCCCACCTGATGGTTGAGCTCGCTGGCATTGCCGGTGGGATTGGTGGGCGCGCTGCGGTCCAGGTTGGTGATGGCGAAGCTGCCGCTAGTGGTATGGCCCACCTGGTCTTGGGTCCACCAGGCGAAGCTGGTGTTTTGGGTGGGACTTGTAATCGTCAGGTCGCCACCGCCCGAAACGCTCACCGCGCTGCCCGTGGGGTCATAGCTGAAATTCCCCCCCGACTGCGCGATCCCGCTGGGACTGTCCGTCGGGTGCAGGCTCAGGCTGATATTCCCGTTGGTACAGGCTGTCGGCGTTTCGGTGACCGTTCCGGAAGGCAGCGTGCTGTCGACGTGGATCGTGCCCATCCATCCCGAGCTGACCAGCCCCGAGCCGTTGGTGCATTTGACAATTACCTCGGCAGAGGCGGTCAGGGAGAGGGAGGCGGTCCAGGTCTGGTTGTCCGTCGAGACCAGTTGAGTGGTCAGCCCACTTTCGGCATCCGCACAGGCCTGGGACACGGTGAGGGGTTGGTACCACTGTGCATTGTTCCAACTGCCCACTGAGGAGGTAGTTCCCAGAATGGGTGCCGTGCCATCCCAATAATACGAGATCAGCGTGGTCCAGGCGCTGCTCTGCCCATCCCGGCTGTGCGTTTGCGCGCGAAAATACCAGGGACCTCGGATCGAATGGGAGGAGGCATACCAGCTCGCATACGTGTTGGCAGGCGAGGCGCTCACAAAGACACCGCTGGTGCCGCTGGGATTGGTGCCCCAATAGACGTAGTACCCATCAATCCCGCTGACGTTGTTGGTCCCATGCCAGTAGAAAGTCAGTCCTTGCCCCGAGAAGTAACCCCCATTCGGCACCCCGCTGCTATTGCTGTCATAAATGGGGGCCGCCGGGA
>JAQTMA010000245.1 GCA_028714615.1 Anaerolineaceae bacterium
ACGTAGTACCCATCAATCCCGCTGACGTTGTTGGTCCCATGCCAGTAGAAAGTCAGTCCTTGCCCCGAGAAGTAACCCCCATTCGGCACCCCGCTGCTATTGCTGTCATAAATGGGGGCCGCCGGGACACTATTATCCTGACAGGTGATCGATTTGGGCGAGTTTCCCAATACATCCCAAAATCCCTCAATGCTCTGCATTTCAACGCGGACGTTGAAGGGTGTATTAATTACCGGCGCGGTACTGCCCAGGATCATGCCATAGGCACAATAGCCCCCGGAACAGACGCCGGTCAGATCAGAACGATATGCATTGGCCGTAGCAGTGGCTAGTTGGGTGGTGTACTGCCCTGCATGGCCATAGTCGGTCATCGCCCGCACCTGGACCCGGTAGGAGGTATTATCACTGTCATTTGCCCAGCCACCCCCATAACAGTTACTATAGCTTTGAGAGCCTGAATAACCATCATGATTGCCCGCCCAGTTATCGATACAGGTGATCGTTTTGGGGGTACTGTTTACGGCTGCCCAGTGTCCCTCCATGGTTAGTGCTTCCACGCGAACATTAAACGCCGTGTTGACCGCCGGAATCGCACTGTTCAAAACCATATTGTAGGCACAATTGCCACCCGCACGCACACTGCCGAGGTCACCTCGATATAAATACGCGGTAGAGGTAGCTAATTGAGTCGTATAGGACCCTGCATGGCCACCAGCTTCCTGCCAAGGCTGTAGTAGCTGCACTACTCAGGCGTGACCGAGAAGGTAGGGGAGTAAGTCAGTCTCGTTGGAATTGGTAAACTAGCCGCTGTCCCCTGACCCCGAATCGACCAAGCGGCCGCCATCGGTTACTACCTGCGGCCAACACAGGATCGCATCACTGGAAGCCATTAGCCCGGCGGCCAAGTCATAGTACACGACATTTAGAGCCCCATCCAGCGGGTAGCCATCTCCGTCGTAGGTGTAGGTAAAGTTGCTATTCCCGCTGACCGCCTTCAGGTGGTTCTTGGCGGGGGTAAAGGTGTTTTATCCGAAGTAGATGCCCATTACGGCACCGTTTTATCAATTCGCGCCAATGCTTTTTGGGCTTCTTTTCTTACCCAGCTTTTGGGATGGGTTCGGAAGCGTTCAATAGAAGGACGAGCTTCTTTGCATTTTAACTTTCCGAGCGCCATAATAGCGTAGCCTGCAAGGTCTACATCGTCTAGTAACTCGATCAACGTATTTTTAACGTCAGGTGATTTCATGTTGCCGAGAGAAACGACGAGCATTTCACGCGCTTTTCCATAGGTTTTATCCCGGATCAAACTAACAACATCGGTTAACACATTATCACTGGCCACAACGGAAAGGGCATTACCAATTGCCCAGTTCAGACCAAAATCATTTTTGGACTTTCGAAACTCTTCTATTAATAATGCGGGTGCTTCCGTGCGCCTTGTCCAAGGAACTGATAATGCTCTAACAATAGCTTCTTTGACGGCCGGATTTTCAACGCGTGGGAGCCATCGCAGCAAGATTGGAATTGCTTTTTCATAATCTAAATGTTTATTGTATAAATCTTCAATCCAATCAACATCTACACCGGCTTGCGATAGATCAGCCAAAACCGGCTTTGAGGCCTCCTTATTTTGAACGATAAGCTGTTGCCTTTTACCTTCATCTTGTGCATGTGGTGGTTCCATGTTTCGCCTCAGTTTATTTTATCAACGAGCGGGCAAATACCTCTGTGGGATAATCTTCCCTGCGTCAATTAGCGTTTGAAGTGGTTTTGAGAATTCCGTGTTTTGTCTGACGATCAATTCAAATTTTAACCCTTGCTGTTGTGTGTAAAGTAGATAATCTTTTATTTGGTTTGTGTATGCCTGATAAGCGACATTCTTGACTTCTGATAATAGGTTTTGCGATCGAACTAATTGATCTGGGATACGAAAAGCGGCTGTTTCAGTAAGAGATGGAATGTGTGTGGTATTCTTTACAACCCCGGCTAACGATTCACCCGTTTGACCCAAAGTTTGCGCAACCGATGGAAAAGTTTGTTGAGCAACTTGTGTTGCAGCTTGAATTTCATCTGTTGGATCACCACCGGTAGCCTTCATCACGGCTGTGGTAGCAGTTGTTGCTGCCCCTGCTCCCGTTACCGCCGCAGTCGTCGCTGCTGCTGTGGACATACCAGCGGCAATACCAATCCCAGTACCGAGCAGAGCTCCTGCTGCAGCACCTCCGCCTGTAGCTAAGAACATTTGGCCAGCATTAAATTCTCTCCCTGTGGCAGCAGTATATGCAGAATATCCAATTGCACCAACCATTGCCCCGACCGCACTTCCAATGATGGCGGTACAGAGAATTAAGCAGTGACCAGACGGATCATTGTAGTTAACAGGCGAATAGTTTGCGTATGCATAGCGATCCCATGCTTGTACACCTTGAGTTCTCTCAGGCACAATCGTGTCTGGTTGGGCCCACCTATTTAGCGCCACGTCGTAATAGCGGGCGTTATAATCCAGGAGCCCCATGCCATCATCTCGCTGCCCGGTATAACGCTTGTCGGTATTTAGGTTCCCCTGGTTGGTCCACCGGACCTGTCCATACGGCGTGTAGCGGGTTTGCGAGACAAGCGCACCAGTACCGCTGGTCACCAGACTCATGCTACTCACCTGGTCGGCGGCCAGGTACTGCTCGGCTGCCCCATTGGTGCGCATGGCCACCACGTTACCCCTAAAGGAGTAGTAGCTGCGCTCTTCGGCTGTCACTGAGAAGAGGGAAGAACACACCCAAGCAGATTGGTTGCCGTTGGCGTCGGTGGACCGAACGCACACCTGGTTGGTATTCGTCCCGCTGTTGCCAAACAACTCCAGCTGCAGTTCGTGGCTGTTTGTTAGGGGATACTGCCAGGTCTCGGTTTGATCCAGGTACTTAACTGAGTAATCCCGGATGGTGGTTTGTCCATCAGTTCCCATCCAGGAAGCCGTGTAGATCAAGCCCGGTGTAGGCGGGAGGAATACCTGCACGCTGGGAGGGGTATTGTCTTGCCGCACAGGCAATACCAGGGGGCTGGCGGCACTGCCATGGCTGTTGCCGGCATGGTCGACCGCATAATATTGGAAGTAGGACAGCGTCGTGATGCCCACCCGCGCGCAAGGACTGGTGCCGCTGTCAGTGTAACTGGCTTCCCCTTGCAGCCGGCAGTAGAGGTGCGCAACTCCAGAGCCACCGCTATCTATTGCCGTGGCGGCCACATCCACCGACGGCCCACTCCACTCATCGGCCGGGCTCTTCGTGGCCGAGGCGACCGGGGCCACCTTTTCGATATTGATCGGCAAGGTCAGTGGGGATGCGGCTGACCCGCTTGCATTGCCCGCTACATCGATCGCATAGTATTGAAATGTAGAGGTAGCCGTGGCTGTCCGCTGGCAGGCAGCCGTGCCACTATCCACCCAGCTGATTTCGCTGGAGAGCTTACAATAGGTATGGGCTACCCCCGAGCCACCAGCATCGCTGGTTGAGGCGGTGGCTATCACATTTTGATTGGCCCAGGTAGATGCGGGGGATTTCGATGGAGAGATCGTGGGTGGAATGGTTTCGATATTGATCGGCACGCTCCCGACCCCAGAAGTGTTGCCCAGTCTGTCCACCGCATAGTAGTAGAAGGTGTTTTGGGTGGGGGCCGTCCGTGTGCAGGTCCCCGCGCCGGCATCCATCCAGCCTTCGTTATTCAAACGGCAGTAATTGTGCGCCACCCCGCTGCCCGGATCGGATGCGGTCGACCTGGCGGTAACGGATTGGTTAGTCCAGCCGGAGGGGGTTAGACTGACGGAGATCGAGGGCGGGGTGGCATCGTTGCAGTTGAGCGTTTTGTACCCACTCCAGGTGGAATGAAATGGGGCAATATAGGTCAATACTACATTATGGCTGCCCCGGGTTAAAGTCGGGCCTTGCCAGTAGCGCACGACGGTTTCATCCTCGCCATTGGCTGTGGTCGTTACCGTCCCATACCCGGTCCCATCAATCGTCACCGTGAAGCCACCCGGACGCCAGAAATAATGATAAACGATTTTGACGGCATCCCCGCTATAGGCAAATTGGATGGTTCCTTTCCATACTGTATAGGTATCCCCCCCTCCATACATCGTTCCCAGGCTATTGGCACCCGACAAGTTGACCGACGAGTGGTTCCATTCGTAGTTGCCGGTCTCAACAAAACCAGCCGAACAGGTATAGGCGAGAGTCCGCCGTATGGGTGCGCCAAACCCGGCGGCAGGCAACCAGGATTGGAATTCCTGAATGAGCGATTGGGATACGGATATCAACCACCAACCACCCACCTGGGCCAAAGGTCGGGCCGATGGGGAGCTATCGGCGTTTTCTGTCCTTGCGCTGTGGGCGGAGACGGGTGTCGTGCTGGTAACAGCCAGGGTCATTACTACGAAAATCGTGATCCAGCGGTTCATGGGTTTCCTCCTACTTTTCGAAACGTGAGAATGAATGGGCAAAAGACGGAAGTAGAAGGTGAATCATTCAAGGGTTGTATAGATCGCGGTCAAACCTAAGCCAGAATTTGCATTGGTTGTGTCTTTTTGGATCTCGTAGATGCCTCCGATGTAGAGCGTGGTGACTTCTCGCTGATAGCCGCTGGTCATGGTGATCCGCTGGATTTGCATCACCCGGTTGCCATCGGCGTCATACACAAAGGTGGTTTCGTGGTCTCCGTTTTGGGTCCAGGTGACTTTCCTTAATTTATTTTCGATTGTCCAAGTCTGGGTATAGCTGATCCCATTCTCGGTTCGGGTGGCCATGTTGCCCCGCCCATCATAGACGTAGGAATTACTGCCTACGGCGGTCGCTGCGTGGGGGTGGGATGGATCATAGCTGTAGCTCAGCATGGATCCGTTTTCCGTCTTCGAGCTCATCCGGCCGTTGATGGTGTCAAAGCCATAACCAAAGTTGAAGCCTTCTACCCCGGATATCGAGCTGGCGATGGCGGTGGTTAGCCGGTTCAACCCATCGTAGGAGTAATTGGTGAGCTGGTTATTGGAATTGATGCTATCCGTAATGGAGAGAATATTTCCATTGGGATCATACGTATAGGTAAAGTTCAAGAGCGACCCAACTTGGATCGTGTGTAAGCGGGTACCTGCCCCTTGAATACCGCTCCCATCAACGGGGTTATAGATATTGTTGAGGGTGAGACCGTTTCCGAGAGTGAGGGTGGTCAGTCGTCCGCTCTGATCATATTGCGCGGGTGAAGAGGCCACCCCAGCACCACCCGCAAAATAGTGAGAGGGATTATCCAATTGGCCTAAATATAGATTGATACTCAATTTGCGGTTATCATACCCAATAAACACTTCTTCGCCCGTTGGATGAGTGATCGATTTCATCAAGTCGGAATTGGCATGATACGAATAGCCAATTTCATAGCTGCTCAAACTGTTCGCCAGCTCCCGTACTTCCCGCATGACCCGTCCATACCCGTCATAAAGCCAGATCGTATTTCCGGTCGCGTCATGCATTGCGGTACGCAGTCCTTTAACGGTAGTAGAAGTAGGCGTTTGGGTTACACCGGTTTTATCGACATAGGAAATCTGGACTCCCCCGTGCAAGTAGGCATCGTAATCATAGGAAACATCATATGTTCCCGGATCCGTTCCCGGGCAGCCGCCTTGTCCGGATGGTTTACGCAGCTTTCCTTTCAACCGATTACCCGTATCATAAAACATACAAATGGAATTATTCAAGGTATCGACCTGGGTGAGCAGGTTGCCCACCGCGTCGTAGGTATAGCTCCAATACCCCATATCCGGGTCATCCATGCTCGTCTTGCGCCCGGCGAGATCGTAATACAATACCGTATCCCAGGTACTGGTCGCGTCTTTCGGCTGTTTGACTTTGTACAAATTCCCTGTCGGGTAATATTCATAAGAAATAGCTGGACCCCCAGTCGGCGGGGTTACTTTCAGGACCTGACCAAAGGCATTGGTCAGGGTGACGGTGGTGTTATTGCGGGCATCGGTCG
>JAQTMA010000246.1 GCA_028714615.1 Anaerolineaceae bacterium
CGCCAGCCCCATCATCTGGCTCACTTTGGTGATGGCTGCCGTCAGCGTGGTTTTGCCGTGGTCGATGTGCCCCATCGTTCCCACGTTCAGGTGCGGCTTCGACCGATCAAATTTCTGCTTGGCCATAAGTTCTGTATCTCCTTGACAGGCAATATCGTAGGGCTAAATAATGTAGATATGAGTTATGCGTTGATGATCTTCTGGGCAACCGTTTCAGAAACCGGTGCGTAATGATCAAACTCCATTGAGAAGACCCCACGACCTTGGGTTGCGGAACGCAGCTCGGTCGCATACCCGAACATCTCGGCCAATGGGATCATACCCCGCACTGCGTGGGCATTCCCTGGCCGGTTTTCCATTCCCAGGATCTCACCTCGTCGGGCGCTGACCTGGCCGAGAATATCGCCTAAGAAATCCTCTGGAACGACTACCTCGACCTTCATGATCGGTTCCAATAAGACTGGCGCGCCTTTCTGGATGCCTTCTTTGAATGCGAATATTCCGGCCATTTTGAAGGCCATCTCACTTGAATCGACCTCGTGGAACGAGCCATCGATTAAGGTTACCTTCACGTCGGTTACCGGGTAGCCCGCCAATACGCCGCTTTCAGCGGCCTCGTGGACACCCTTCTCAACCGCGGGAATATATTCTTTGGGGATCGTCCCCCCAACGACTTTATTCTCAAAGGTGATGCCATTCCCACGTTCCACCGGTTCCATACTGAACACAACGTGCCCGTACTGGCCATGACCGCCGGTCTGCTTAACGTACTTGTAGCTTAGCTTCGGGACGGGGCGGGTGATCGTTTCGCGATAGGAAACCCGCGGCCGGCCTATGTTTGCCTGGACGCGGAACTCACGCAGCATCCGGTCAACCAGAACATCCAGGTGCAGCTCGCCCATTCCGGAAATAATCGTCTGCCCGGTGTTTTCATCCGTATGCACCCGAAATGTAGGATCCTCTTCGGAGAGCTTGCGCATGGCTTCCGCCATTTTGTCCTGATCGGCCATCGTCTTCGGCTCAATCGCCACGGAAATGACCGGTTCGGGGAAGGTAATGTTCTCCAGTGCGACTGGTTGGGCAGGATCGCTCAGGGTATCCCCTGTAAATGTTTCTTTCAACCCCAGCACCGCGGCAATATCGCCGGCATAAACATCGGTGATGTCTTCGCGGCGATCGGCATACATGCGCAGCAATCGGCCGATACGCTCTCGCCTGCCTTTCGTCGAATTGTAGACGGTGGTCGCAGTTGAAATCTTCCCGGAATACACCCGAAAATATGCCAGGCGGCCTACGTAAGGATCCGTTACAATCTTGAAAACTAGCGCGCTGAGGGGTGCATCATCTTGGGGTGGTCGTTCGACTTCTTCGCCATTTTCTGGGTTAATTCCGCGTACCGGTAAAACGTCCAATGGGGAAGGCAGGTAATCTATCACTGCATCCAATACGTTTTGGACGCCTTTATTCCGAAGGGAGCTCCCACAGAACACCGGCGTGGCCTGGGCGGTGAGCACAGCTCCGCGTAGGGCAGCCTTGAGCTCGTCGATGCTGATTTCTTCCCCTTCGAGGTATTTCACGATCAGGTCGTCATTCAATTCGGCGATCTGCTCGATCATATGACTGCGCGCCTCATTGACAGACGCCACCATCTCTTCCGGGACGTCTTCGATGCGTTCCTCTCGGCCTAGCTCATCGTCCCAGTAAATTGCCTTCTGGGTGAGCAGGTCGATTACGCCTTTAAATCCGCCTTCGCTGCCGATCGGCGCCTGCATCGGGATAGGATTTGCCCCCAACCGCTGCCGGATGGATGCTATCGTATTCTCGTATGAAGCTCCGATGCGATCCATTTTGTTGACGAAGCAAATCCGTGGGACGCCGTAACGATCCGCCTGTCGCCAGACGGTCTCGCTTTGTGGCTCAACGCCTTGAACGGCATCGAAAACAACCACTCCCCCGTCCAGCACACGCAACGAACGTTGAACTTCGGCGGTAAAGTCGATGTGTCCGGGCGTGTCGATGATGTTGATCTGATAGCCTTTCCACTCAGCCGAGACCGCCGCCGAAACGATCGTGATCCCTCGTTCGCGTTCCTGTACCATCCAATCCGTAACGGTGGTTCCTTCGTCAACGGATCCTAGACGGTAAGTCTTGCCGGTATAGAACAAGATCCGCTCGGTCGTCGTCGTTTTACCTGCGTCAATATGGGCAATGATCCCAATATTGCGATAACGATCTAACGGGTAACTACGAGGCATCCAAACACCTTACTCCACTTTCCAGAGAAACAAATCGAAACAAAGCAAATTACATCCGGTAATGGGAGAAAGCCCGGTTGGCTTCTGCCATCTTGTGGGATTCTTCACGTTTGCGCACTGCAGCGCCCAGATTGTTGGAAGCATCCATCAATTCGGCTGCCATCTTCTCGGCAAAGGACTTCCCGGCGCGAGCTTTGGCAGCATCGATAATCCACCGCATGGCCAGCGTCGCGCGGCGGAAACTGGGTACTTCCATAGGCACCTGGTAAGTAGCCCCACCTACCCGGCGTGGGCGCACTTCCATGGACGGACCCACATTGCGCATGGCCTGTTCCAGGGTGTCGATTGGGCTCTTGCTGGTGCGCTGCTCAATCAGCGCCAGCGAATCATACATTGCGTTCGCGGCAGTGCTCTTCTTTCCGCGCCGCATCATACGATGAATAAACTGCTGCACGTACATATTCTGGTAGCGCGCATCGGGAAGAGCAACACGTTTATCGGGTTTTGCACGTCGTGACATTCAAGCTTCTCCGTGATTATCGGTTACGATGAATAGAATCGGCCAATGCTGCTGGCCGGTTCCATTCAAGTTGGATTATTTAGGGCGCTTGGCGCCATACTTTGATCGTCCCTGGGCACGCTTGGCAACGCCGGTTGTATCCAGGGTACCCCGAACAATGTGATAGCGTACCCCAGGCAGGTCCTTGACCCGGCCACCGCGCACCAAAACCACCGAGTGCTCCTGTAGTTGGTGGCCTTCACCCGGAATATACGCCGTTACTTCGATGCCATTCGTCAGGCGAACACGCGCGATCTTGCGCAAAGCGGAGTTCGGTTTCTTGGGGGTCATGGTGCGCACAACAGTGCAGACCCCGCGCTTCTGGGGCGCGCCAACCGCCTGCCGGATGCGGCGTTGTTTCACCGTATTCAAGGTGTAAAGCAAAGCAGGAGCCTTGCTCTTCGCTTTTTTCGTCTGGCGGCCTTTGCGGATCAGTTGGTTAATCGTGGGCACGTTTTGCCTCCAAAATTTGCCTGGGGCGAGCGCTCTGGTGAGCGCTTCGCCATGTACCAAAAGAATAGGTTGTCTCTTCTTCTCAATAAGCGAGGCCATCGCTCGCGATGATGGCCTCTGCTGGGTTCCATTGCTTTCCCAAGGGAAAAGGGGCTATATTAGCAGAAGCCCCCACTCCGGGCAACGGGAAACGATTGTAACACGAGCCCCCAGGGGAGTCAAGATTGCAAGCCTGCAGGATTAATATTCACCTAGCGTCTCACCCAGGCCGAGCAAGCCCGTTTCAGTGCGAGGCGGCCTGATCCGTTCTTCATCCTTCCCAAAGCGGATGGTTTCGCCGTTGTCCATCACGGCCTCTACAGCCAGGCCAAGGCTCTGCAGCTCCTTCACCAACACCCGGAAAGATGCAGGGATGCTGGGTTCCTCGATCTGCTCGCCCTTTACAATGGCTTCATAGGTGTTCACCCGGCCTTGAACGTCATCCGACTTGACCGTGAGCATCTCCTGCAAAGTATATGCAGCACCATAAGCTTCCAGCGCCCAAACTTCCATTTCGCCGAAGCGTTGGCCGCCGAACTGCGCCTTTCCGCCCAGCGGTTGCTGGGTCACCAGGCTGTAAGGGCCGGTCGAACGAGCATGAACTTTATCTTCCACCAGGTGGTGGAGTTTGAGCATGGTCATCACACCGACGGTCACCGGTTGGTCGTACAGATCGCCTGTCTTCCCATCCCGGAGGGCTTGTTTCCCCAGGATTGGAATAGGAGTTCCTATAGCTCGCATGGTTTCATTGGCTTTCGCCAAAATATCCGCATCGGAGGTCCCATCAATCTCAACTTCCTGGTTGCGGAGCCATTCTCGTAAGCAAGCTACGATCGCCCGCTGGTCTTGCTCGCCGCGTTTCTCTGAACTATCCAGCGTTGTTTCGAAGCGTAAAATGAGTTCGGCATCATAACCCCGCTCGTTGAGCCATTCTCGTACAGTGGCATGGCGAGCATAGTTCGGGTCTGAACCGATCTGATAAATATCGTAATCCTTGGCGCCTAACCATTGTTCAAGGTAAAGCAGGCGCACTTCGTTCTCATCCTGGATCGACTCGGGCGTATATTCTTCCTGGCTCATCACCCATTCCCAAGCGACGTCGCCGGTTTCCTTCCAGGCCTGATCGACCAACCACGCCCGCGCCAGCTCGGCTTCGATCTCACTCTCAGTAGCTCCATCGAATACGGGTGTGATCGCTCGAAAGCCGAGGCGAGAAGCGGCCCAACCCAAATGAGTTTCCAGGACCTGGCCAATGTTCATACGACCGGGAACGCCCAACGGATTGAGGATGATATCCACGGGGGTGCCATCTTCCAGATAAGGCATGTCTTCGACGGGGACGACCTTTGATACGACGCCCTTATTCCCATGCCGTCCGGCCATCTTATCACCGGCCGTGATCTTACGGCGTTGGGCCACCGAGACGCGCACCATGATGTCCACACCGGCAGCCAGGTCCGTATTCTCCTCGCGGGTGAACCTCTTTACGTCGACGACTTTCCCACGTTCGCCATGGGGCATGCGCAATGATGTATCCTTTACATCCCGCGATTTTTCACCGAAGATCGCCCGCAGCAGGCGCTCTTCGGGGGTCAGCTCTTTTTCGCCTTTCGGGGTAATCTTCCCAACCAGGATATCATTTGGCCCGACTTCCGCGCCAATACGGATGATGCCTTCTTCGTCGAGGTCTTTGATCGCATCTTCACCAACGTTGGGAATGTCACGGGTGATCTCTTCCGGACCAAGTTTGGTGTCGCGCGCTTCAACTTCGTATTTCTCGATGTGGACTGAGGTGAAGCGGTCTTCCTGAACCAGGCGTTCTGAGATCAGGATGGCGTCTTCAAAATTACCGCCTTCCCAGGAAATGAAAGCCACAACAACGTTCTGTCCAAGCGCCAGCTCACCACCCTCCGTCGAGGAGGAGTCGGCAATGATATCGCCCGTCCGTACGTGTTGTCCTTTCACCACCGCAGGACGCTGGTCAATACAGGTGCTCTGGTTGGATCGTTGGTATTTGCGCAGGTTGTACGTGCGATAATTACCATCCACGTGGTGGACTACGATCTGTTTGCCTGTAACGGAAACCACGTCCCCTTCTGCTTCTGCCACCACCACCTGCCCTGAGTCCAGGGCGGCATGGTATTCCATGCCGGTGGAGATCAGCGGGATGTCCGGCTTGATCAACGGGACAGCCTGCGCCTGCATGTTCGAACCCATCAAGGCGCGATTGGCGTCGTCATGCTCGAGGAAGGGGATCAGCGCAGCGCTGATGCCGACTACCTGGTGCGGGGCAACGTCCATATAGTTGATGCTCTCCGGGGTTTGGAAGACGAAGGTAGAGTGGTAGCGGCATGAAATCCGCTGACTATCGAACTCCCGATAAGAGGTCAATGGAGCGTTTGCCTGGGCGATGACGAACTTATCCTCGGCATCCGCCGATAGGTAATCGAACTCATCGGATACAAACGGCATAACGAAGATCGAAGCTCGTTCGAGTTTGGCAATAGCGGGCAGCATCTCTTTCGTAACGCGCTCGCCCTTATGTGCAATCACTTCTCCCGTCTTGGTATCGGTCAGGTCCTCCCGCAACAAGCGATTGGGTAGCCGCTGGTCATTTGGTGAGAGTGCCTTGATCACGCGGCGGTATGGCGTTTCGATAAAGCCATATTCGTTTAC
>JAQTMA010000247.1 GCA_028714615.1 Anaerolineaceae bacterium
GACACTCTCCCCGAGCCATCGTAACAGCTTATCCCCATCCCACTGGCCTTTTGTCTCTTCCTGAATCAGCATGCCGGTCGATGCCAGGCGATTGCGAAAACCGGTCAGCGGTATCAATTCCTGCAAAATGGCGTGTCTTTGCCGGATCCTATCGAGATCTGGAAGCGGAGCGAGTAACCAGGCTGCTAGCCGTTGGCTGCCACCCCGGGATGTGGCCGTATCGAGAAGCCGATGCAGCGATCGGGGACCAAGGATGTCGACATCGGCCGCGAATGGATGGGCAGGATCGACCTGGATCGGGCTCGAAGCAGGTATGCCTTCCCAAACCAGTTCCATGCGTGCCAACTGGGTTGAAACCTGCGAAAAGACAACCCGGAAACGCAACCGGCTGCGGTCTACTCGCCGGTGTAAAAATACGATGATGGCAAATATGGCGATGAAGAATGCCGCGATCCAGAGCGCTAACCATCCGATCTGGACGAAAAACAACGCCATCAGAGCAGCCACCCCGGACAGAAAGCAAATTAATCTCGCCAATACGAAGCGCCGGTCTACTCGCTCTAATCGTTTGAGGATTTGCTCCAGTCGATGTTTTTGACGGAGCAGCGTTTCAATTCTCATTTGTTTATTTTGAGGCATAGCACCACTTTCGCCAATTGAATACCTTGTAGTATATTCGCACTTTCCATTTCGGACGGGAATTCACCTGCGGAGCGAGAACCAGTAAGCCAGGTTGAGAGGGAGCGTCCACCATAAACCGGTCGGGGAATTTTGCAGGCGCCTGGCGATACTCTCCAGCGAGTAAAAGCGCTGGTTGATCCACCGGAAGCCTTCCAGAAGCTCTTCGCAGCTCATCTGGCTTGGCTGGAAAACCACATCGGTGCGGCTGTTGTACCGATCCCAGTCGCGGGACAAAATCCTCCCCTGAGATTCCAATTTCGCGAAAAGGGGAGTGCCTGGGAAGGGGGTCAGGATATTAAACGTGGCATTCTGAACGCCCGCCTCTTCGAGAAACGCCAGTGTTTCAGGAAAAATGCTGGAGGGGTCGCAGTCAAAGCCAAACACAATCCCGGCCTGGACAGCAATTCCATAGGAATGGATGCGCTGGATGATGCGGTAATAATCCTCAACCTTATTGAAGCGCTTGTGGGCTCCATCCAGGCTGGCTTGCGAAATCGATTCCAATCCTAAAAACAATTGTTTGCACCCGCTCCGGGCAGCCAGTTCCAGGAATTCTTCGTCTTGTCCGGCATGGATGCTGGACTGACTGCTCCACCATTTATGGTAGGGTGCGATCTCCCGGAATAAGGTTTTGGCATATTCCAGGTCTCCCGCTATGTTATCGTCCCAGAAGATGATCACTTTGCCGTGAAAGGAAGCGTATTCGGCTGCCGCTTCCGCCACCGGCCGCCGGCGCAGCTTACGCCGGTACATCACCGCTAAGGAGCAAAAATCGCATGCATTGGTGCAGCCACGCGTGGCAAAGAGTACCCCGTTGGTGTGATCCCTGCGGTGGAACAGGTCTTTCCTCGCCTGGGGGACTCCATTTAGAGCTGGAGTGGCGGTAGGGGTGTAAATTTTTTGAGGCCGGCCGGCCTCAAAATCGGCCAGGAATTGCTGCCACAACCCTTCTGCCTCCCCGATGAAGAGGGTGTCCGCATGATTAGCCGCCTCGGCTGGGACCAGGGTAGCATGCGGACCGCCCAGAACGACCGGGATTCCACGCCGCCTGAACCTGTCAGCAATGGCGTAGGCATGGTTGGCGCTGGGTGTATGAAAGGTAATACCCACCAGGTCAACGCTTACGTCAAAGTCTACACTCTCAGCCTCCTCGTCGATATGTTCCACTTGCCAGTTGGATGGGGTCAGGGCAGCAAGGTAAGGCATCGTGATCTGCTGGAAACTGAGGACACGCGCTCTGCGGATCTTGTGGACATGGGGTGATGACGCCGTGATGAGGAGAAGTTTCAACGCGTACCTTTCAAAAACAGGTGGTAACCAGAATGTTACTATTCTACAGATAACTTCCAACCATTCTGCACCGATATCCTTCAAAACCTATCAAGAACTGGTTTCAATACATTTCTGACCGTAGGAAGCAGTGACAGGAGGAACCCCTTTCCCATCCCGTGGGAGACTCATGCACAGATGGAGAAGCGAGAATGGACAACCAACCCGCGAGCTAAAGATCGCCCGCGGGTTGGTTGTCACTGATCCCAGGAAGGATATGGAATGGCTTGGCTACATGTTGGTTCCAGGAGCTGTCGGGGCGGCGCTAAACTCAATCGAGAAATCAAACGATATATCGCCGGCTGGATATGGAGAAGAAGTGATCCCATCGTCAAGCGAAGTGAGGAACTTCTGGTCAAGCTTCATCTGGTAGCTGCCATGCACAGCCGCGGTAGGCGTGATCGTAATCCCTGTCGCGGCGCATGAATGCCCCTGATTATCGGTGAAATAGACCATCGGGTATTTGTTCAAGTCGATATTGGTATTATCGATACTGAACTGATACTGAATATGCGCCAAGTTGCTTTTCAGGGTAGCATCGTCTTTGGCGCACCAACCATTCCCCAGCGTAAAGCCAGAACTGGGATCCAGGCTGGCCGATCCTTTATACGTTTTCGGCGCTTGGAAATCGGTGTCGCTGTTTAACTTCAGCGCTGTAACCATTTGTTCCATCAAACTCTGGCCCCCAAGAACGCTGGGATCATTTAATGACTGGATGGTAAAAGGTAAGGATCCGACGCTTGTCCCACCCGGAAGATTCAACTTTGGGACGGTCGTTGAGCCACCCGAGGGTTGGTTGGATGGATTTAAAAGGGGGACGTTGTTGGTAATCGAGTCGCGAATTCCCGGAATTGATCTGAGCGCAAAAAAACCTACCACTCCCAGCGCAATCACCCCCAGAATAGCCACACTACAACCTACAGCTACCCATCCCCACGGGAAGGTCTTTTTGTTTTGGTTACCACCAAGATCGGTCATCTGCTCTCCTCAAAGAAAAAATCGTGACAATTGCTGCTCAGTGATCTCAAACGGATCGCCCTTTTAACATTAATCGAATTTGATGAAAGGATGATGAATTCATGCGCAAATCCTTGCAATGGATCAAAGCGACCGATAGCTAAACTCAATCGTTCCGCAGGCGAACATTCCTTGCGGGACAAAGTTCTCACAATTATTACTATTCAGGTGCTACATGGGTTGGGCGACGGAAGACTCTTTGCGGTCCAATCACCCCGAGTTTCGCGAAGCCTCCCCGCTATTCGTCATCGAGCTCGAAATCATCTACCTCTTCACCATCCTCGATATCTTCCCACTCATCCTCATCCAATTCTTCATCCAGTTCATCAGCTTCTATCTGGTCATCCGCGTCAACTTTTTCATCCATCGGTTCAAAGGTCTGGCAACCTGCATCCGGATCAATATGCACGGATGCCGCCACACAGTACAGTTCATCTAAAAATTTGCATTCCAGGTAATGACAACGAATTCTGGCCATCGCATGATCCTCCCACACAGGTTCCGGTATTAGACGGTATTTGCACCTTAAAGAGGTGCATCAGGGATTACACTTGATAAAATCGGAGATGCCCTATCATACCGCAGAACCCAGAAATTTCGAAGGTTCTCAGCCAGGCAAGTATTCCACCCCGCAACCTATCAATTCTGTTAATTTTCCCGAATCGCGGAACTATATCGAGTTAGTCAGGTATACTGCAATCATCCAATCGCCGTTGATCCTGCCAATCAATCAGCAAAGGATCATTGATGTCCCACCGCAAACTCACTCTCTCCTTCGTTACCGGATTATGCCTGACCAGCTTGCTGCTCCCGCTTTACCGGGTGCAGGCTGCTCCATCCCCCCAGGAAATCACCCCAGGCTTACACGGCCACTTCCATATCATCGGCGTCCAGACATATCCCGATCCGACCTGGTGGTCGAGGAACGCCATCAATCAAATTTCCGCAGACACCTTTGATCTGGCCGGCGATATCATCACCAACCCATTCGATACCTGTGGCCCAGCCACACTGGCCATGGTGGCCAACTTTTACCGACCTGACGCTCAAGAGGCTGTAACCACGATTGGAGTGATGCGCTCCATCCAGAAAGCTGGCTTCTACCGGCCACCCAATGAATCGGGGGTGCTGGATTACCCGGCTTTAAGCGCGGTCGCACCGGCTTTTGGCCTGAAACGAGCCGCGCCTGATCGCGAATCTGGTTTCATGACCTTCGATGACTTCCTGAGTCAGGTGCGCTCAGGGAAACCAGCCATCGCTGCCATGCGCTACCATTACACCTCGGATGGTCGATACATCCCATCGCTCACGGGACCGGCGGCGACCAATCATTTTGTCATTATATTCGGGACACTGATCGCCGATGGACATGAACAGCTTTGGGTGTTCAACACCCATCCTGGCGCGAATCTGCAAGAGGATCGCCACGCACGCCCGGAGGTGATGGATTTCGCCACTTTCCAGGCTGCCTGGATGATGAATATAAAGCCCAACATGGGTCAGGCGATCTTTTACTCGCCAGAAGGTGAGTGAACGGTCGGGCTCCCTTATAGATAATTACGGGTTGATAGTCCACAACCGAAGTGTTCCGTCTTGACCACCCGAAATCAATTGCTTTCCATCCAGGTTAAAATCCAAGGTATCTACCTCTCCACGATGACCTTGAAAAGCAGCAATCTGACCTCCAGTCGCCACATCCCAGAATCGGATCATTCCATCCACATCCCCAGAGACCAGCAGGTTTTCATCGGGGCTAAAGTCTATACAGTTGATGCGTGTCGGGAGGATGGAACCTCTTACGGTATATGTCAACCGGTCCAGCAAACGCATCTCTCCCCCTTTCTTAATATCCCAAAGGCGGATGGCGCCATCCTGGCCACCAGATGCCAGAATCGCGCCATCCGGACTGAAAGCCAGGCTGGTGACATCCTCTTCATGTCCTGCCAACGTTTGTAGAAGTTTCCCTGACTCGGTCTCATAAATGAATATTTTTCCGGTAGCGCCACCAAGAGCAATCCGGCTACTATCTGAGCTAAATGAAAATCCCCAGGCCAGGCTGATTGTCTGGGAATATTGTTCTGACCAATTGGTTAGATTCCAGACCTGCAGAATTCCTGTGGGGGTGACCGATGCTGCATCCAGCGGGAATACGCCAGCCAATATCTGCCCATCCGGACTAAAATTGAGGTTGGTGAGCGGGCCAATAAAATCCCCAAAGGTATGGAGCGTTTTTCCTGTCCCTGGATCGACCAGCTTGATCAAGTGATAAACGTCATCGGCGGCAATCCGTCTGCCATCCGAGCTGATTGCCAGGCGCCAGGGCCAGGCTTTACCTTGCAAATTTCCCTGGAAACGCTGAAGGATTTTCGCTTTGGTCAGGTCAACCAAGGCGGTTTCTGTATTACTTTCTTGTGCTCCCCAGAGTTGTCCGGTATTTAAAAACACCCCTGTGGCGTAAATATCAGGGGTTGCCATAGATTGCGATAGTCTTCCAGTCCTGATATCCCATAATTTCAATCCCTGATCCGTGGTCGAAGAAGAGAGCAGGCTCTGGCCATCAGGGCTGAATTGCAGGAAGGTGACAGTTCCCGCCCCTCCTGAAAGGACATATCTCAACCGCCAGGTTTGGACGTCCCAAACGTAGATCTTTGCCTGATCATTGCCTGCTGCCAATATTTTCTTATCCGCACTATATGCCACGCTCCAGATTTTGCCACCACGATCGAGGCTGTTTAAGAGCTTGTACTCGTTCCCATTTGGTTGCCAGATGCGTAGAATCCCATCCTCCCCCCCAGTAGCCAACTGGCTCCAATCTGAGTTAAAGGCGGATGCCCAAGACCAGGTTGTCGAGAGACTGCGCAGCGACTTACCTTGCTC
>JAQTMA010000248.1 GCA_028714615.1 Anaerolineaceae bacterium
CCCCAGTTTCCCACAGATGCAAAGGGCATGGCGACCCGGGTAGCCTCTGGGAAGGTGATGAATGCAATCGCATCCCATCTCCCCATGTTCCTGGGCGGGTCTGCCGATCTGGACCCATCCACCTATACCCAGTTGAAAAACATGGGCGATTTTCAAAATCCTGAGGTGAGCAAGAAGGCTGTCGACCGGCAGGGTTCTTCTGGAGGTGGCTGGAGTTATTCAGGGCGTAACTTGCATTTCGGGGTCCGGGAGCATGCTATGGGTGCAATTCTAAACGGGATCGGCTCATTTCAAGGATTGATTCCCTTTGGAGCAACGTTCCTGATCTTCTCAGACTATATGCGTCCCCCCATCCGACTGGCGAGTATCATGGGCCTACAAGTAATATACGTGTTCACACATGACAGCATCGGATTAGGTGAAGATGGACCAACCCACCAGGCAATCGAGCAGATGGCGAACTTGCGGGCAGTTCCAAAGCTCGTCGTTATCCGTCCAGGTGATGCCAATGAAACGCGCGTCGCCTGGCAAGTAGCCATCGAATCGCGATATCATCCGACTGCATTGATATTATCGCGACAGAGTCTGCCTACGGTTGATCGTGCGCGATACGCGGCAGCCGAAAACCTGCGGAAGGGCGCTTACGTCCTAGCCGATGCGCCGGGAAGCAACCCGGACATCATCCTGATTGCGACCGGTTCGGAGGTTCTATTGGTTATGGCTGCCCAACCGATCCTGGCAGGGAAGAACATTCGGGCCCGGGTCGTATCTATGCCTTCCTGGGAGTTATTCGATCAACAACCGCGGGAATACCGCGATTCAGTTTTGTTACCGGAAGTTCAACAACGCCTGGCAGTGGAAGCTGGTTCTCCCCAAGGGTGGGAGCGGTACACCGGTTGCCGGGGAGAGGTTTTAGGGATCGACCGGTTTGGCGCTTCGGCGCCTGGCCCTGTGGTGATGCGCGAATATGGGTTCACAGTAGAGAATGTCGTCCAGCATGCTGAGGAGCTTGTGAAGATGAAAGGGGATACAAATATATGAAGCTGGGAATTGCAGCCGACCATGGCGGGTTTGATCTTAAACAGCGGATGGCAACCCGTATGATGACAGGTGGGCACACACTGCATGATTTTGGCGCTACCGAACTCGATCCGCAGGATGATTTTCCAAATTATGTCATTCCGTTGGCGCGGGCGGTTGCCCGGGGTGAGGTGGATCGTGGAATCGCGATATGCGGAAGTGGTGTGGGTGCTTCTGTAGCAGCCAACAAAGTCGCAGGGGTGCGAGCTGCTCTCATTACCGATTATTATTCTGCTCACCAGGGGGTGGAGGACGACAACATGAATTTAATCTGCCTGGGTGGCCGAGTGGTCGGCCAGGAATTAGCCTGGGAACTGGTGCAGGCGTTCTTGACCGCCCGTTTTTCTGGTGAGGAACGTTTTATACGCCGGCTAGCAGAAGTATCTGCGCTTGAAAGATAGGGAATAGAAATGTCAGAGAATCCGTTACATTTACTAGAACAATATGGTCAAAGCATCTGGATTGATTTTATTCGCAGGGGCACGCTCCTATCTGGGGAGTTAAAGCGCTGGATTGATGAGGATGGGGTGACAGGCGTCACTTCAAACCCCTCCATCTTTGACAAAGCAATTGGAGGTAGCCACGATTACGATACCGAGATCAGCGAACTGGCGACCCAGGGGAAAAATATCGAGGAGATTTATACTCAACTTACCGTGGAAGACATCCAGAATACCGCCGATCTATTCCGTCCAACCTTCGACCGTTTAGAAGGGAAGGATGGATTTGTCAGCCTGGAAGTGTCTCCGGGCATGGCGCGGGACACTCAAGGGTCGGTCGATGAAGCTCATCAGTTGTGGAATGCTCTAAATCGGCCAAATGTGATGATCAAAGTTCCGGGAACCAGCGAAGGTTTAGGTGCAATCCGGCAGTTGACTGCCGATGGATTAAATATTAATATCACCTTGCTTTTCGGCTTACCGCGTTACCGGGAAGTGATCGATGCTTATCTTAGCGGTCTGGAAGACCGGGTGGCCCGCGGTCTTCCATTGAAATCTATCCATTCTGTAGCGAGTTTTTTCTTGAGCCGCATCGACGTACTCTTGGATCCAGAACTGGACCGCATCCAGCATCAGAATTGGGGAGAAGCAGACCGGGCAAAGGATGCTATCGGACATGTAGCGATCTCATCCGCGAAGGTAGCATATCAGATCTTCAATCAGGAATTCCAATCCGATCGTTTTAAAAAGCTTGCAGCCCTCGGAGCCAACCCACAGCGTTTGCTCTGGGCTTCCACCAGTACGAAGAACCCAGCCTATTCAGATGTGAAATACGTGGATGCTCTGATCGGCCCACAAACGGTGAATACACTCCCCGTAGAGACCTTAAATGCTTACCGCGACCATGGACATCCAGCTCCGCGATTGGCAGACGGAGCTGATGAAGCCCGGAGGGTATTGCGGTCCCTTGTCCGCCTGGGAATCGACCTCGATCAGGCCACCAAGCAATTGGAAGACGAAGGTGTAGAAAAATTTGAAAAAGCATTCTCTCAGCTTATGGCATCTATCAAAGAAAAACGGGAAGCTGCGATTTGGAACCAACCGCTAGATCGCCAGATATTAAAGACAGGGCCATATACTCTTGCCGTGCAGAACCGGCTAGATGAAATGTCAAAGAAGAGTTTCATGGATAGATTGTGGCGTAGAGATGGATCCTTATGGAAAGATGATCCACAAAGCCAGAAGCAGATACGGAATGCGCTCGGGTGGCTGCACGTCGCAGAAAAAATGGAAGAGAGCATTCCTGATTTGGAAGAATTTCGCCGGCACATAGTGGAAACTGGGTTCAAGCACGTAGTGCACATGGGAATGGGCGGCAGCAGCCTGGCTCCGTTGGTCCTGTCTGAGACGATTCCACCGGCTGAGAACGGACTACCCCTGACCGTACTTGATACTACTGATCCTGTGACGATCACTTCATTAGCAAAAACGCTTCCATTGAAAGATACTTTGTTTATCGTTGCCAGCAAATCAGGGACAACCGTGGAAGCATCTGCTTTTGAAGATTATTTCTACACTAAGGTCAAAGAGATTACAGGCGATCAGGCGGGCGATAATTTTGTTGCGATCACCGACCCGGATACACTGCTGGTGAAATCGGCAGAGGCGCGCCGGTACAGGCGGGTATTTTGCAATTTCGCCGATATTGGTGGAAGGTACTCTGCCCTGTCCTTCTTTGGAATGGTTCCGGCAGCATTGCTGGGCATCGATTTAGAAGAATTCCTTTCACGGGCGCTGCGCATGCAGCATGCTTGTGACGCTTGCGTTCCCCCGGGCCAGAATCCGGGGTTAGTGCTTGGTTCTGTGTTGGGTACCCTGGCAACCCAAGGCCGGGATAAGGTGACTTTTGTATTACCGGAGACCCTTGCCAGCCTGGGGATGTGGTTGGAACAGCTTCTGGCTGAAAGCACCGGAAAAGAAGGCGCCGGGGTGATCCCTGTGGCAGGCGAGGTGCTGGGGGATCCCGAAGTGTACGGAGATGATCGCTTGTTTGTGTATATCTGTCTGCGTGGCCTCCCGGATGAGGATACCAACAAGCGCCTTTCCAAACTGGAGAAAGCTGGACACCCACTTGTCCGAATCGAGTTGGCCGATATCCTGGATATCAGCGAAGAATTCTTTCGGTGGGAAATCACTACGGCAGTTGCCGGATCGATCCTGGGAATCAATCCTTTTGACCAACCGAACGTTCAGGAAAGTAAGGATAACACGAACCGGTTATTGAAGGAAATCAACCTGGGAGGAAGACAAAAGGAAGTACAGCCTACCTTGCGGGAAGGGAATATCGAACTGTATGCTGATGAAAACTCGGCGACCCTCTCGGAGACGCTGAAAGTATTGCTCGACCGGGCTTCACCGGGGGATTACCTTGCATTATTGGCTTACCTTTCCGAGGATGCGGAAACGACCAATCAGTTGCAGACTATCCGGAGAATTCTGCGTGACCGGACGAAGCTAGCGACGACTCTCGGTTACGGTCCCCGGTATCTCCACTCGACCGGACAATTACACAAAGGCGGCCCAAACACCGGCATATTCTTGATGTTCACCAAGGATACCAGCGATTCGGATTCAATTCCCGGACATCCATATTCCTTCGGCGCTTTGGAACATGCCCAGGCAATAGGGGATTACGAAGCTTTGCAGAAGCATGGACGGAGGGTCATCCGTTTGCATATGAAAGGTGAAATCAAGGATGGTTTGGAGCGTATCAAAGAATTACTTTTACTGTAAAAGCAACTCGTTATTGCATGCTGCTGGTTTGCAAGAGCATGCCTTCGTAAAGGCAGGTGGGAAGAACAAGAATTGTATAGCTTGAAACCTTGATAAAGGAGTATTCAAGCGGGGATATAAAAAGGTGAAAGGAAATGATTAAGATAAAAAGAGTATATGACCAGGCTGAAACCGGGGATGGCAAAAGAATCCTGGTAGAACGTTTGTGGCCGCGTGGAATCCGAAAAGAGGATTTGCAAATGAGCCTGTGGGATAAGGAAACAGCCCCGACGACTGAATTACGTAAATGGTTCAACCACGACCCCGAGAAATGGGCAGAGTTCCAACAGAGGTATCGACTGGAGTTAGATTCTCACCCGGAACCTTGGAAAGCAATTCTCCTGGCGGCTCGTGAAGGAACGGTAACGCTTTTATATTCCTCCCACGACCAGCAACACAATAACGCGGTCTATCTGAAGAAGTATCTCGAAGAGAAGCTATAGATTGGTTTATATACGAGCATGTGAGTAACCAAACAAGCGTTTACAGAGGTCGGATCAACGAGATCGGGTGGGTAAAAATGGACCAGGAGAAAACACACATCTCCGCATTGTTCCTCGACATCGGAGGAGTGCTGCTTAACAATGGGTGGGATCGAGCCGTGCGAAGCCGGGCGGCAGCGGACTTTCATTTGGATCATGATGAAATGGAAGAACGTCACCATCTGACCTTTGACGCGTACGAGGAGGGAAAACTACGGTTAGATGAATATCTAGAACGCGTGGTTTTTTACACCGCGCGAGATTTTACTGTGCCTGAGTTTAAGAATTATATGTTCTCAAAATCCAGGCCCTTTCCGGAAACGATTGATCTGGTAAAACGAATTAAACATCTCTATCGCCTCAAGGTAGCCGTAGTTAGCAATGAAGGCCGAGAGTTGACTGTATTCCGCATCCAACAGTTCGGATTAAGCGAATTTGTTGATTTCTTTATCTCCTCATGTTTTGTCCACTTCCGCAAGCCCGATGCGGATATATACTCGGTTGCCCTGGACGTATCTCAAGTTCATCCGGAAGAAGTAGCCTACATCGAGGATCGTGAGATGTTCGTTGAAGTAGCTAATAGTCTGGGGATCCACGGTATCCACCATACTAGTGTCGATGCCACTCGGAAGGCGCTGGCAAGCCTGGGACTGGTGGAGAGAGACGGCTAATTCTACAAATGGTGAAACGAGGAGGAGCAATAAGTATGGAACCTGAACATGACGATCTTGGGATGGTCGGACTGGGTGTTATGGGGAGTAACCTGGCGATGAATATGGCAGATCATGGCTTCTCCATCGCCGGCTTCGATCATGATGCTGGAAAGGTGAAATCATTTCTGTCAGCGGATGGTAAGTTACCGTTAGACGGTACGATAGATTTACGGGAATTCGTTGGTTCACTTAAAAGACCACGGGCGATTATGATGATGGTGCCTGCTGGATCACCAGTTGATGCCGTTATCCATGATTTGCTCCCTTTCCTCAATATTAATGATTTGATCATAGACGGGGGCAACTCTTATTACAAGGATACGGAAT
>JAQTMA010000249.1 GCA_028714615.1 Anaerolineaceae bacterium
ACTCAGGATTGTCGATTTTCGATTGCTGATTGTAGATTGGCCCACCGCGCGTGGGCTGCTTTGTTTGAATCAGCGTAGGTTCGGCGTCCCCACCAGGGGATGATATTCGAGTCGCCGCGGGGGCACTAGATATAGCGGTTTGGATGCTCGATGACCCCCACATCTGGGGGCCAAGTGGTTTAAATAGCTTTTTGTACACCTTGAGTACAGCTTCAAGAACAACCAAGCTTTAGACAAACAAGAACGGCGGGCATATCACTGCCCGCCGTTCAGTATCAGTGGAAGACTTTTACTGAGGAACGAAACCGGTTGGCCGGTGATGTCTTGTATCATCCAGATCGCCGACAATATCATCTACGTAGTAATTTAGAAAGTCGTAATGCTCATTTCCGTTTTCATCATAGCTTTTCGTTTTTACAACCTTCTCACCCGAGGTGGTGAGAAGGTTGTTTTGCATATTTGGTAAGCATAAACAAACCTCCTGATTAAATGATCGGAAGCGGCAAGAAGATCTCAAATATTCGGTTGTAGTTCTAAGTCCTTGGAATTTAATCCTTACATGAAATTATTTTTTACTTAGGTCCTTTACTCCCCCCAATTATACTGCGAAATGACATTCTACGGATTTGTTTTCTTATTGGTTTTGCTTCAGTTGTGCAAGGCTCGCTTTCAGTCTGTCTTTTCGTTCCTCCGGAGAACATCCCAAATAATAAATTGCATAGTGAATCCTATAACGATCAGCTACTATTCGACGGTCGACACATCCGTTTGGTTGGGTTCAACAATACTGACCGAGACCAATGGCAGGCCTAAATCACGCAATTTTTGAGCAACCCATGTAGTGCGGCCTGATCGACCACCGGGCCGGTTAAATGCGTATCTCCATCGTCTTCCAGGGTAATGGTCAAGCCCTCAAACCAGTTTGTCCAATGCGAATCTAGATGTCCCTTGATCCTGATTTTGTAGACAGTGGGTTGACTTGGATCAGTGGTTGGGTTGAATTTACCAGACATACCTCTCCTTGGGAAGATCCTGCGTCCGCGCGAGATGTGTGGCTGCCGTCAGGTCGCCTTGTCGAAGCAGAGCAAGCACTGGCACGGCAGCCACCTCAGATATCTGGATATCAAATTGGTTTACTTTTCAACCTCGATACGATCCACTTGGATCTGCGAGCCGTTGTAATCCACGACATTGGAAAATAAGGTGCCATAAAGATGAACGATCTTGCTACTGTCGCGGAGATCCTTGATTTGCGTTTGCACGGCCGGGTCGATTGACGCGATGCCAAAGTAGCTGATCTGCCCCAAGTCCTGGCGTTCGAAGTAATCATCATATTGCGCGCCGGACTTCGTACTCTTGATGACTCCCCACCAATCAGTAACCTCTTCCGTGGTACTTGGTGGCATGTAACCGCCTGAGGCATGTTCTTCGGTGACACCACCACTTGCTTCAGTGGTTGCCTCAATGGTCATAGCGGGAGTAGGGCTTGCTTGTGCTGTGGCACCACACTCTCCCCGGTAATAAGCCCACTCGTCACAGGTGCTGCCACCTGGAAAGACACAGATCCCGGATTGGCTGCCATCGGCTGCAGTGCGGATTTCGAGTTTGTTCCCATTTTGCGTGCAATAGAGCGAGGCGGGATTTGGCATCCCCGCCTGAGGCATGTCCGTCCCAGTAGTTACAAGTGTCTGGACCTGGAATGCTGTGCAGGCTGTCAGTGCCAACAATACGATTATAAATGGTAAGATCTTTTTCATTTTTTCCCTTTGAATTTGAACTTGATCCTGCTGGATGCGATAGTTGATTTTTGATAGGATTTGCTTACTTTCTGATTATGAGATCATTCGAGACGTTCCAATGACCAAAAGATCGCACAAGGTACTCATCGTAAAAATATAACTGTTTTTCTTCAAATTTATTCTTAGTAAATCGCTTGCTCTCAACACTATCAGGAATAATATTAACAGTACAATTATTGCAACAGTATATTTTCCCAGTCCGAGAATTGCTGATATTCTCGCTTCATCCTGTTGCCCGAATCCACCAAAAACGAGTGAAAAAAATCGAATAAACATTTGAAAAAACACAACGGGATAGGCGTACATGGTTTTATATTTTTCGATAATCAATAAAAAAAGCAGTGATAAAAGTATTGTAAATGCAGGGCCACCAATACTCACATATACTTCATGACTTGCATCAATATAGTGTTCACTTTGAGTCGTTACATTATTTAGGCTATAGACCATATTGTTTCCTAAAACCTCTCCAATAACCCAATGTCCAAATTCGTGGAAAAGATATGAAGCATATGCAACTGGAATGAACAGTAACATGAATTTCAAACTTAGCTTATTCTCAGCATTTGTTGTCATCAAGTTAGCCCTTTATCTTTGATTTAGTATGTACATTGGTTAAACCCAACAATATGTTCGGCGGCAACTTCCTCATCGGTCATGTTGGCTGGTTTAATTACCACCACCCCATCTTCGGACAGACATTTAAACTCTGCATAAGCGCCAAAACTAGAACTGCTAGTCGGTGTTTGGTGCGATTTGTCGCTATGCTCCACAGTGATGACCACATTTCCCTTTTTGTGCCCTTGTTCGACATACCGGTGCGCCTCGACGATCTGACCAAGCGGATAGCATCTATCAATGACCGCTTTTATCTTCCCCGCCTCAATCAGCTCTTTGAGCAAGATTAAATTTTCAATCTTATCAGTGCCATCTGAAGCAGAATGAACGTTTAGATAGATGCCCGTTTTCTTTAGAGCCTTTTTACCTTGTGATGATGAAAGCTTGCCAACCGCATCAAAAATAACATCGTAGGTCTCGCCGCCTTGGGTAAAATCCTCCTGAGTGTAATCAATGACCTGACTCGCCCCCAGGGATTTCACCAATTCCAAATTCGTGGTGCTGCATACCCCAGTCACTTCTACTCCAAAATGGCGCCTGGCAAGCTGTACCGCAAAAGTCCCTACCGCTCCAGAAGCGCCATAAATCAGAACTTTTTGTCCACTCCGGATATTTCCTTTTTTGAGGCAGTGCAATGCGGTCATCCCACCTCCGGGAACTGCGGCAGCTTCCTCATCGGTGAGATTGGCAGGTTTGAGCGCCAGAACCCCATTTTCAGGTAGACATTTGTACTCGGCATATCCACCAAAATTCACCCCGAAGGTCGATGCAAAAACCGGATCGCCAATCTTGAAGCGGGTCACTTTTCTGCCGATGGCTTCGATTTCCCCGGCCAATTCCATGCCAAGGGTGGGACGCCTGGGCTTGTTCCAGCCTAAAATCATTCGCCCCATGACCGTCTGCCAGCCATGGACGGGCAGGTTGAGGCTGCGCATGATCGTGTCGCCGATGGTGACGGTGGTGGCGTGGACTTTGACCAACACTTCGTTATCCCTGGGTGTGGGTTTTTCTACTTCTTGAAGCCGCAGAACTTCCGGCGGGCCGTATTTGGTGTACACAATTGCTTTCATGAGATTTCCTTCAAACTTGGTAGTCATTGTTTTTCTCCTGGTATCATAGGTATTATTGGTAGTTGACACCACCGTAAAGGTGAAAGGTACTCCGCTTTCAGGAGTTGATAGCCGTTCATTCAGGATGCTTTTCAGTGGGCGGGGAAATCCCCGGAGACTGAGCCGTTACACTTTGCCTAATCTCTTTTGGCAAACAAGGCAGCGACTGCAGACGGATTGAATCCTTTAACGATCAGCCATACCGCCAGAACCATCTCCTGCAAAAATATGGGGGCCGCCAGGGGAATGTAGCTGGTAATAGGGTTACCGCTGGACAAGGACAACCCGCAAGCCGCCATCATCAGGATGATCGCAGCAATCCCCCAGCCCGACAGCCAGCGGGGAATGAGCCGTGATTGGAAGAACAGGGTGTAGTACATAAATCCACCCAGGCAGAAGGCGAAAACCGCCAACAGGCCGGCGTGGCTCTTTACACTCACCAGCGAACCGCCGATAGCCTGAAGCGATGTCCGTTCGGCAGCTCCGGTTGAGATGAACTGCTGGCCGAGCGTCAACAAGGACAGCAGACTCACGACGCCGACCATGTAAAAGGCCGCCTCAATAGTCCTGAAGATCACAGATCCAAGTGCAAAGCCCTCATTCCACTTCTTCAAGACCGGATACATCACGACGGCTATGCCAGCACATGCTAGGTACCCGATGAGATAGAGCAGCGCTCCTGCGGTCACCCGGTTCGCATTCGCTGACAGGTTCGTGAGATAGTCCGCACCCGTGAGGGAAGGTACGAGCGCCGAGGCCAGGAGGGGTGTGACAGTCGCAATGATGAAAATCACGCCTGTAAAGACCGCAGTTTTTCGAGTTGTATTCATTGCATATCTCCTTTTTTGCTTGCGAAATTAAGCCTGGTTCGCAACCGGTTTTGCAGACAGGGCATCACTCGTTTGTGGATTGAATCCTTTCACGATCAACCAGACCGCAAAGACCATTTCCTGAATGGCCAGCGGGATCATAAAGAACCCAAATTCCGAATCGAGGGATAATGCAATATGCTGCGAACCAAGCATGGTTACAAAAGGGGCAAAGAAGTACAACACTGCGCCAATAAAACCCCAGCCTGACAGCCACCGAGGAATGAACCTGGTTTGATAAAACAGGGTAAAAATCATCAGTGCACCGACGCTGAAAACGATGGCCAGTATCATCTGAATCCAATCTCCTGCGGCGATGAGCATAGAACCCAGTGTTTGAAGATTGGATGCTCCTGCTGCTCCAGTCTTTCCATAGATCTGGCTAACGGTCAACAGCAGGAACATACTAATCACCAGGATCGTATAGCATACCGCTTCAAGTACTCCCCTGAACAGGACTGCCCCGAACGCCAGGACTTCATTGTGCTTTTTAAATATCGGGTACAACAGTACCGGAACCATGGCGAGGGGAAATCCCATCAGCAAGATGAGGAGTGTTGCGATAATCCATTGGGTTTCACTTGCAGATATATTGAGTGGATACGTCGATCCTGCCATGATCGGGACGCTAACAACACCGCTTAGGATACCGGAAACCGTCCCAATGATGAATAGAATTCCAACAATCACAGCGGTCTTTCTGTTTGTCCCATGGGACCTTTCTTTGGTCGGATTCATTTTTTCTCCTTGCTTTGATTTATTTTTGGCGTAAACAAGACGCTTACACTCATTTACGATTTGACGTCTGACCGCTCCTGACCGAGACCAATGGCAATCCTAAATCACGCACTTTTTTGAGCAAGCCATGCAGCGCATCCTGATCCACCTCTTGTAGATAAAGGGAGTATAGCGACCGCACGGGATGGACGGATAGATGCTTAAGTATTGTTTGAGGGTATTGTTTTAGTCTGGCTGGGGAGGGGGAAGGCTACAACTTGGGGGCAGTCCACGAAAGGGCTTTGCCGTGAAACGGTCGGTCTGGCTACAGCAGGCCCAGCTTGCGTGCCCGGGCGACCGCACCGGTGCGCCGTTGGACGTGCAGCTTGTCAAAGATGATAAGGCTGTTATCCACTGCACGCCCTGTTAGGCACAGCGCATATTTAAAAGAGCATTGGGATGATTCTTTTTGTCCGTTCTTGATAATTCAAGTAGTCTACTCCGAGTTGCTCCATCAGAAACCTCTCCTCTACTTTTATCCGGTAGAGATATCCAAGAGTGACAGGGATCATCATGACCAGAATTGACAACCAATTTGAGACTGAAATTGAGATTCCAAGGAAAATGATGAATTGTCCAAGATATGCGGGATGCCGGATGGTTTTGTACAAGCCGGTATCCATGATTTTGTGGTTCTCCACTTTGGTTATCGAATAGGTGAAGTATTGT
>JAQTMA010000250.1 GCA_028714615.1 Anaerolineaceae bacterium
ACGACCTTGCCTTATAATGGACTAAAACATATTCTCTTGATGTAAGTAATGGATATTAATTCATGGTAGCAACCAAAAAGCCGTCGGAAAGTTTCCTGGGGCGATACGTTATTGCGTTCGAGCGCATACTGTTATTGTGGGATAAGCCGCTCGTTGCCATGTTGCTGGCTGGGATCATTTTCACTGGTATTTCGGCAACGGCAGGATCGCCTTTACGGTTGTCAACGAATCCTTTCTATAATTTACTCGCTGACGCTTTCATCCATGGACAATTGCATCTTCGACTTATCCCTGACAACACACTCGATCTCTTGTTTTTTCAGGGTCGTTATTATTTATATTGGGGTCCGCTACCGGCGATACTGGCAATCCCCCTGGTTGCAGCATTCGGTGTGAACGTTAGCGATGTGTTTCAAAACCTATTCTTCTCGTCACTCACCGTAGGAATTCTCGCTGCTACCCTTCGAGCAGCCAACGAGAAGGGGGTTATCTGTCTATCCTCACTCTCACGGGCGATCCTTGTTCTGTTTTTTGCGTTGGGTACACCCTTCACTGCCATTACGGAGAGTGGACATGTCATGTTTGCAGCTCAGGTAGAATCATTGTTCTTTGTTTTTCTCGCTTATCTTGCAGCCTTTAAAATGAGCAATGCCAAGGCTTTTATACTCACGGGTTGCGCCGTTGCAGGAATATTATTAACTCGCGTTAGCGCGGTCTTTGCTGCAATTTTCCTGGTATGGTATTTATTATCCCAGCACTGGAGTCTAAATAAGCGTCGGTTGTTCCTTTATTGCGTATTGGGTCTCCTGCCGATATTAACAGCAGAGGCGCTTACTATTCTCTATAATTATTCTCGTTTCAGTGCACCGTTCGATAATGGGTACAATTACCAATTGATGAGCCCCTTTTTTGCTGCCGATTTTTCCAAATATGGGGCATTTAATCTACATTTCATTCCTGGTAATCTCTACTACACGTATTTGTATTATCCTTATTCGTTCGCCCCACCACATTTCACCCTCCGTTGTGGGAGCCTGTTTCTATTAAGCCCTCTGTTTCTCTGTGCGATCTATGCAATGTGGAAATTTCGACGTCGAGCGATTATCCAGGTCCTCTTGATCACTGTATTAATTGGTAATATCCCTCTATTGTTGCTCATGGGCCCCGGTTCGGGTTTGCTAGGACCGCGATATGCCCTAGATTTCGTCATGCCTTTGTTGCTCCTAACCGGAATGGGAATTGAAATGCTTCGTAAGCGGTATGTACTATTCTTAGTTGCTGTTTCCGTTATCCATTACATAGCTGGTACTATGATATATGTTCGGGCAGTTCCGTAGCATTCTAATCTTTGTTCGGGAATAATCATTTGCTTATTAACGACTTAACCAATGCACCGTTGATCAACAGTCATCGCATTCCTGATTGTCATTTCCTTCGGAGCCCTCTGGTTCACGCGCCAAATACCGTATTGTGGGTGGGACTTTCACAATTCGCTTAGGGGACCAGTCAATATGCTTGTTGATCGAATGACTCCGTACACATTCAACGCACCATATGGCCCTTATCCGGGTGTCTGGATGCCACCAACCCTGGGACTGCTATTTTTCATCGGGTATTTACCTTGTGATATTTCTTCAAAGGTTTGGCTCATAACTGAAATTGCGGGTTTTATTTGGGTTATTTGGATGATCGCTGATTACAAGTTGCCCTCCCGTTGGGTCTTCACCGTTTGCCTGTTCGCCCTTTTCCTTTTTCCCGCTTTTTGGATTCATGTAAGCCTTGGGCAGTTTTCAATGCTTTTTGTGATCCTGATGATGATCAATGTATACCTGCCTCAGGTTGGTTCCCTCACTCCGTTATTCTTGGTGTTAGAGTTAACAAAGCCACAGTTAGCAATCCTCATATATCCATGCTTTCTTATGAATGTCTGGCGGGAAAATGGCTTTCGCCAGGTAACACGGCTGGTGCTTTCTACTTTGTTCGTTGCAGCACTACTAACGGTACCACTTTTTCTATATTACCCAGGTTGGTTGAACGATTTCCTTGTTGTGACACTCAAGAACCTGGGTGCTGGTTGGAACCTTCCAACATTATTTGTTCAGCTCCCTGTCCTTTTAGGAATTGCCGGCTATTATGTATGGGCATTTGTTTTTCTACTCTCATTAGTTGCTTCCCTTAGGTTATGGGCTTTGAAAGGCTCAAAATTCGGACTGATTGCCACCCTCGCGATAACACCCATGGTAACCCCTTATGCTTCCTCTTGGGATTTTCTCCTGCTTCTACCTGCATTCTTTTGGCTAATGATTAAGATGAAGTCAAGAACTGCTCATGTGGTGCTGCTTTTGACAATATTTACTGTCGTTGCAATTCAGATAGCCGTAAGATGGCATCAAGATATCCAAGATGGAACCCAGTGGTGGATCCCACCTGTATTACTCTTGGGATATCTTCTTACATTGACTGTTGAATATCTGACTGTTCGCAATAAATTAATCCCTTCCCAAAGGTTTGTTTCATGAAGAACGAAATTAACCAATTTAAGTTTGCAATATCAGGAGATCAGGTAACGCGTCCCCATTCCTCCAATGACAAGACTCACCGGAATGAGCATATTTGGCAAAACTTGGATCTATTATTTGTGAATTATCAGCGTCAGCGGAGAAAGCATTGGAATAAAGTTGCATGTCGAGATAATATTGGGTTGGGAGGGTATTACCATCGTCGACTATCTGAAATATATCGTAATATGATCCAACCAAATCAGCGTCTTTTGGAAATAGGTTGTGGTCAGGGGGACCTCCTTTCAACCTTAAAACCATCCTTTGGCGTTGGAGTTGATTTTTCTGAAGAAATGACCTTCCGAGCTAAGAAGAAACACCCCGAATTGCACTTTATTCTGGGTGATGCCCATCAGCTTCCCCTAAATGGAACTCCATTTGATGTTATTATCCTTTCTGATCTTCTTAATGATGTTTGGGATGTTCAAGCATTATTTGATAATCTACTTTGCAATTGCCATCCAGGAAGCAGAATCATAATCAATTCGTATAGTAGACTTTGGGAAGTCCCATTGGCAATAACGGAAAAGGTTGGTTTAGCTCAACCTGTTCTATTTCGAAATTGGTTGACCATAAGTGACATTCGGAATTTTCTGGAACTAACTGGTATGGATGTTATCCGCACTTGGCAGGAATTGCTCTTCCCATTAATGCTTCCACTTGTCACCACCGTTTGCAATCGCTTTCTGGTGAAACTTTGGCCAATTAACCAGTTAGCCTTGACGAACTTCCTCGTTTGTCGTCCTTGTTCGCAAATTCGGGGTAGTAAGCCTGAAGTATCGATTGTGATTCCTGCTCGGAATGAAGAAGGAAATATTGAGCAGATTTTCCGAAGTTTACTAGAGATCGAATTTGAGAAAGAAGTAATTTTTGTCGAAGGTAATTCTCGCGACCAAACATATGAAAAGATTCAATTGTGCCAAGAGAAGTACCCGCAGATGCGAACCATCCTCTTGCGTCAGGGGGGAATAGGGAAAGGTGACGCAGTACGCCTGGGTTTTGAACATGCGAGCAAGGAGATATTAATGATACTTGACGCCGACCTGACTGTCCCGCCGCATTACTTACATCGTTTTTATGATGCGATCATGAGTGGGAAAGGAGAGTTCATTAATGGTGTGCGGTTGGTATATCCTATGGAAAAACAGGCAATGCGTTTTATTAATCTAGTTGGGAATAAGATGTTTAGCCTTCTCTTTACATGGCTCCTTGGACAGCCAGTAAAAGACACTCTATGTGGAACAAAAGTACTTTGGAGGGATGATTACCAGCGTATTTCACAAAACCGTTCCTTCTTTGGCGATTTTGACCCATTCGGTGATTTTGATCTTTTGTTTGGTGCCGCTAAGCTGGAATTGAAAATTATGGATCTACCTGTCCGCTACAGGGACCGCACGTATGGAACGACGAATATATCGCGATGGAAGCATGGATTGCAATTGCTTCGAATGGGAGCTATA
This sequence comes from Anaerolineaceae bacterium, assembly GCA_028714615.1. The sequence goes on from JAQTMA010000250.1 coordinate 4,019, forward strand.
GCAGCGTACCGGTTAAAGTTTGTATGACCATTGGGGGTTACGGATTTGCTTAAAAGTTGGCTATCGGAACCTCTTGCACGCGGCCTGGAACTGGATGATCCTGTTTTAACGGATGTCCGACGGACCATTCTGCAAAAAAAAAGATTTTTACGAGCGATCTACACGGAGTGGTATCAGCTCCAGAAACGGAGCATACCCGATGGTCCGGGAATTATTTTTGAGCTCGGTTCTGGTTCCGGTTTCGCCCAAGATTCGATTCCAAAGCTCATCTCATCTGAGGTATTCTGGCTGTCGAGCGTATCATTGGTCGTAGATGGATGTGCTCTCCCATTTCCTGACCAATCGGCGAAGGCTATCATTATGACGGACGTTCTTCATCATTTACCAAATCCTCGTGGGTTTTTCTCTGAAGTCACTCGTTGCCTCGGCCCGGGTGGTGTGCTAACAATGGTGGAACCGTGGGTTACCTCCTGGTCAAGATTTGTGTATAAGCATTACCATCATGAGAATTTTGAACCAGATTCGCTAGCATGGGAATTCGAAACAAGCGGACCTCTATCAGGATCAAATCAAGCCTTACCTTGGATGATATTTGAGAGGGATAAGCCGATATTTACAAAGGAATTTCCTCTATTATCTGTGGAATCTATTTATCCAATGATGCCTTTCTGTTTCTTATTGTCCGGTGGGTTATCCGTTCGTGGGATTATCCCAGGTTTTCTATATCACTGGTGCCGTTCGGTAGAAGGTCTATTGGATCGTTGGAACGCTGATTTGGGCTTGTTTGCATTCATTGTTTTGCGGCGGATTACTTTACCATCGTGATTATTCGATGAAAGCAAAGCGAGAACGATTGCAACGGTGGTTATCCATGGAGACGTTCATAGTCAAAATTAACTTTACCAATTCTGGATAGCTTCCTGAATTTAACCGGAGCATTCAGAAGAGAAACCTACTTCACATGCGTTCCACCACGGATTCCACATCCCTTCCCACCACTCGTTTCTCCTCTTTCCGTTTCGCCCAACCTAACCGGAAGAAGACCCAGGGCGCTCCGCCCGCAACCCACAACCCGACCAGGGTGTAGCGTAGGTAGCGCAGGCTCAGACCCACCAAGTCCTCCCCTCGCGGGAAGATCTTCCCCAGGCCAACATAAAATATCAATATCCCTGCCCCACCCAGCAGGTAACGCGCCAGCCGCTGCCAGGCAGAGCCACTTGCACCAAAACCACCGTTCCGCCACAACCATAACGCGCCCAGGCTCATCCCCAGCCATACTCCTGCAACGGTCACCTGCCCGGCGGCAGAAAAGGGTCCCTCTTGCAGAAGGGGGAAGGCTGAGGTGGCGTTCAGCACCCATTCGGCTGGTATCTGCCACCCACCGACGGTAGCCAGAGCCAAATAGTGCAGCCCAATCAGGGCAAAAGAGGACATGACTGCTAAGAAAGCTAGCCAACCGGCGCTGCTGCGTTTCAACCAGGTGGATACGGGCCGGTCTAGTTTAATAAAAACAAGCACCAGCAGGAACCCGATGAACCACCCGGCGATCACATCGCTGGTGAAGTGCATCCCCAGATAGATGCGTGACACGCCGATCAACAGGATCAGTATAAGCAGGATCGACCATAACCAACCCCGCCGCAGGAGCGCGGCAAGCAGTCCCCAAATCCCGGCGGCATTCTGGGCGTGCCCGGATGGTGCGCCAAAGGAAGTTTCAACGCTCAAGGCTTTCACCTGAGAGCTGAACCAGAATGGGCGGGGGGTATGGAGCAATATTTTGAGAAAACCATTCAAGCCATTGCCCATAAGCAGCATGGTCCCCA
>JAQTMA010000251.1 GCA_028714615.1 Anaerolineaceae bacterium
ATGGCGTTGGCGCCCAACTTGGATTTATTGGGTGTGCCGTCCAGTTCGATGAGAGCCATATCGATGGCCATCTGTTCGGTGGCATCCCAATCGACCAGGTGGTCGGCGATCTCATTGTTGACATGCGCAACGGCATTCAGGGTGCCTTTCCCACCGAAACGCGATTTGTCTCCATCGCGCAGTTCGATGGCCTCGTGCACACCGGTGGAAGCACCAGATGGGACGGCTGCACGTCCCCAACTTCCATCCGCCAGCACTACCTCGACCTCAACGGTCGGGTTGCCGCGCGAGTCTAGAATTTCCAATGCGGAAATGCTTTCAATTGTTGTATCCATGCTTGACCTCGTGATGATGTAGGAAAAATGGCCCCACTGTTGAGGGGTTGAGCGCCGGTTTATGCGAAATCTGCACTAGTATAATCGATTTTTGCCAGCCAGTTCGCCGATTTTATTCGGCCTGGGTGAGGTCTGGTAATGGATCGTCGGATTTCTTGATGCAAGCTCGCTCGCAAACCGCTCGGATAAAGGCAGCAAACAACGGGTGTGGCCGGTTCGGCCGAGAGAGAAATTCCGGGTGGAACTGAGAGCCCAGCATGAATGGATGGTCAACGATTTCAGCAATTTCGACCAGGCGGTTATCGGGCGAGATGCCGGAGAAACGCATTCCATTTGCTTCTAATATTTTTCGATAATTGTTGTTAAATTCAAAACGATGGCGGTGGCGTTCCTGAACGTGTTCCTGACCTGTGTAAGCTTGTGCTGCGCAGGTATTGGGCTGCAGCACGCATGGATATAATCCCAGGCGCATGGTACCCCCCATATCGGCGATATCGCGTTGTTCAGGCATCAAATCGATCACCGGATGCCGGGTAGAACGGTCGAATTCCGTGGAATTGGCTTCTTCATCTCCCAGGACGTCTCGGGCAAACTCAACCACCATCAACTGCATCCCCAGGCACAATCCCAGGTAAGGGATCAAATTCTTGCGCGCATAACGCGCTGCCTGTATCTTGCCTTCGATCCCACGGCTGCCAAATCCGCCGGGAACCACGACTCCATCGGCTCGCTGAAGCACATCCCAGCCTTTCCCCTTCTCCAGTTCGGCAGAATGGATCCATTCCAGCTCAAGCTCAACCCCCTGGTGCAGCGCCGCATGTTTGAGCGCCTCTCGCACGCTCATATAGGCATCGTGAAGTTCTACATATTTTCCTACCAGGGCGACTTTAATAGTGGGCTTTTCCCGGCGGACCTCGCTGACCAGTTTGCGCCAGACAGACCAATCGGGTGTTTGGCGGGCTTCCAGCCCCAGGCGCTTCATCAGGTAATCTCCCACGCCAGCCTCCTCCAGAATCAATGGGACTTCATAGAGGATCGGGGTGGTCACCATAGGTACGACGGCTTGCTTATCGACATCACAGAACAAGGAGATCTTTTCGGTCAGGCTTTCATCAACCGGGGTATCGGAACGCGCCACGATCATATCGGGTTGGATGCCGATCGAGCGCAGCTCACGCACGGAATGTTGGGTGGGTTTGGTTTTCAGTTCGCCGGTAGCGCTGATGTAGGGCAACCAGGTGACATGAATATAGAAAGTGTTCTCGCGGCCTACATCCGAGCGCATTTCACGGATGGCTTCCAGAAATGGCTGGCTCTCGATATCCCCCACCGTCCCCCCGACTTCGACCAGGATGATTTCGGCGCCGGTTGCCTTGGTTACGCTGCCGATGCGCCGCTTGATCTCATTGGTGATGTGCGGAATGACCTGGATGGTGCCGCCCAGGTAGTCACCGCGGCGTTCTTTGCCGATCACCTCCGCGTAAACTTGCCCGGTGGTGACGTTGCATACCTTGCTCAAGCGCACGTCGATAAAGCGTTCGTAATGTCCCAGGTCCAGGTCGGTTTCGGCGCCGTCGTCCAATACAAATACCTCACCGTGTTGGTATGGGCTCATCGTCCCCGGGTCGACGTTGATGTAGGGGTCGAGCTTTTGAACCGCAACCGAGAATCCGCGTTCTTTCAGCAAACGCCCGATCGCTCCGGCAGTGACGCCCTTGCCGACTGAGCTCACTACACCACCGGTAAAAAATAAGTACTTGGTTGCCATGACTCCCTCCAACGTGATAAAAGAAGTGGGGAGGGCCGTTTACCGGCGCCTCCCCACCATTTGGTTCGGTTCAGTTTCATCTGGTTGGATCAAGTGCGAACTTTCTGTTCCAGCGTACGGGAGAGCAGGTCTTGTTGTTCCTTGGAGATGCTCTTCGCGCGCTTGCTCTTGGCTGCCTGCTTGCGGGCTTTGGCTTTTTCCATAGCTTCGCGCAACGCGACCTCCATTGCGGTCGGCTCAGCCTCGGCGGCTGAATTCAATTCGGCCATAACTTCTGCGCTCTCCTGCCGGTCGGCGCCGCGATCGCCGCGCCCACCTTTGCGTCGCCCACCGCCCCCAGGGCTGCGTTTTTCTTTTTGAACCTGGGCAGCTTCGATTAATTTAACCGGTTCTTCCTTGGGAGGTTCCTCTTGCAAAGCTTTTAAGCTGAGCTTGATTTGCTTCTTGCGGCGGTTCACGTCGAGCACCTGAGCTTCTACTTCGTCGCCTTCATTTACAACCTCGGAAGGAGTGCGGACATAGCCGTGGGCTAGCTCGCTGATGTGGATGAGCCCTTCGCGCTCCGCGCCGATATCGACAAATGCACCATAGGTCGCCAGGCGCGTTACTTTTCCCTTGACGTTCATGCCCTTCTTCATCTCACGCCATTCCAGGTCAAGCGGTTTGGCCATGGTCAATTCAATGCGGTCGTCCTTTACTTTGCGAACCCAAACCTCAACCGGTTGGCCAACCTGGACCACTTCCTCGACCCGTTTAACGGGTTGGTCAGCGGCCGGCGAGGTCATCTGCGAGATGTGTAATACCCCGCGCGCGCCATTCCCCAAATCAATGATTGCACCTGCCAGGCTGGTCTTAACCACTTTACCAGTAAAGTGCACCTTTGGTTTAATCTCATTCGGATGTTCTTCAACCGGACCAACGCTCATATCCATGGCGTTTACTCTCCCAATAGCAAAATTCATGCGAAAAAGGATTATACCCTTACCAACATAAACTGTCAATTAACTCACAGATATTTTAGGGTCATCCTGTGCGATTCCGAACAGTAACCACTAATGGATAGTTTTCCCGTTAACCGCTGGGTTGAGCTTTCGGGCATGGGTCAGGTAGCGGAAGGTACTGAAACCGAACAGGAAAGGGATCCAAAACGTAAAACCACGATAGACCAGGGTGATAACGGCAGCGTCATCCAGGGGTACTCCCATCGAGTGCAATGAGATCGTGAGGACTCCCTCGACAAAGCCAATCCCAGAGGGAGTGGGAGACATAATCAGGAACAGGTAGGCCATGCTGAAGCCCGCTACCAGGATGCCGAATGTGAAGGGTACTTGGAAGGCCAGGAAGATTAGCATGAGCACCAGAATCATCAGAACTTTGTTACCCAAGGCCAGGGCGAGGGGCGGCAGCAGGCTGCCGGGGTGCAGGCGAACCTGGCGGACCCCTTCAGCGGCTTCGCTGGCAAAACTATATGCGCGTTCTTCAGACAGCAAGTTCCGGTGGGAAAATAATTGGGTGAGCCAATTGACCCGCCTGGCCAACCAGTTTAACGCCTGTCCGAGGCGGATTGCCGAATGCATCCCCAGGTAAAGCAAAAAAGCCAACCCACAGCCCAGGAGTAATAGCAGGATGGCAGCAATGATCTCGGGCCAGTTGAGTTTGTGAGACTGAAACAGGAACGAGAACGCCGGCGGTAACACGAGGAGGAGGCCGGCGTAATCAAAGAGAACGTATAATGCCCCCGATACGGTTGCTCGAGCGGAGGAATAGCCATTCCGGCGGGCATCTGAGATGAAGACCATCAGACCACCCATACCCCCACTGGGTGCGATAATGTTAAAAAAATTGGCAGCCGCAGAAAGACTAACCATGTGGAGCAACGCTTCAACAATACCCATGACCTTAAAGATGGTCCGGTAGAGCGCCCCCACATTGAAGATCCAGACGCCTTCAAGCAGGAAAGCCAACACCAAAAATACCCATTTGCCCCGTTGGATCGTGGTGATAATGTTCTGGACCTCAGCGAATTTACCTATAACGAAGACAACGGTCAGGAGAAGGGCAATTGCGATGATAAATTTGCGCATCGATTCAATTGTTCCGGAGAGTAAAGGTTACTGGCTGCTACTGCCTTCACCCAGGTTTCCCTGGATTTCCAGGGTTTGGCGGCCACGGGCGAGAGCCAGGGTGATTGTATCACCTATAGCCTTGCTCGGAGACGATCACAGTGTAATGGTGGTCCGATGAGAAGCGTAGCACGGAATAATGAATTATTGATGAAGCAGGAGCGAAAAATAACTGCTAGGGAGAATCGGGAGGAGGCTTGGGAGCGCTTTTCTTCAAGTCTTCCACCCGCTTGGCCAGCTCGAGAAGTTGGTCGTCTTCTTCTCGCCAGGGTTGTTGAAGCGAGTTGCGCGCACGAATGATCATCCGTTGGGTATCGGGACGGTGGCGCTTCCGGAGAGCGGAGAGCAGCGCCAGATTCACGATCAAGACGAGCGGGATGAGTGCACAGATTCCAATGATGAGCTTGGTCTGGCTACCCATTCCTCGATCACCAGCTCAAATCAGCCGGCGCCACCTGGGGGAGATCAGCCAGGCGGTGGATGCAATGATGCGCGACCGGATTAGTTGGCAGAGGACCTACCTGAATGGTGTAGAACCCGATCTCACGGGCAGTGGCCAGGTTTTGCGGAGAGTCGTCTACCAGCAGGCAGTCGTGGGGGCGAGGCCAGCCGGTTTCCTTGAGCGCGGCCTGGAAAGCTGCCGGTTGGGGTTTGCAGGCTGGAGCGATCTTGTGAATGTCGATAATCTGGGAAAAACAATCGCGTAACTGCAACGCATTCAAGACGCGTTCGGCATGCTGGGTATCCGAGTTGGTGAAAATAATTTTTGGTTGAGGATAGCCGAGTAACACCTCGCGGAGTACAGGATCCGGATGAATACAATCCTCCACCGGCACATCATGCACGTAGGCCAGGTAGTCCTCGGGGTCGGTGCCATAGATGCGCTCCAGGCCGCGCAGGGTTGAGCCATACTCTTCGAACAAACCCCTGCGCAGATCTGGAATGACTTCCTCGGGCAAGCCGATCTTTTCAACCATGTAATGGGCGATGCGCTGCTTGATCATCGGCCAGATCCCGGAAGAAGGGGGATAAACAGTGTCATCCAGATCCACGAATAAGGTGGTGAGCGCCATTCCGTGAGTATACCTGAGAATCGCAGCAAATTACAATGAGCCTCATCGAGAATCCCACGGCGATTCCCAATGAGCAAGCGTTGATTTATGCTTGAGACGGTATAATTGTTGGGGAGGATCCTGAATGCCGATTCGCCTGTTATCTGATGATGTCGCCTCACAAATCGCCGCTGGTGAAGTCGTTGAGCGCCCCGCTTCGGTGGTGAAAGAGTTGCTCGAGAATGCCCTGGATGCCGGCGCTGGTGCGGTCTTGATTGGTGTGGAAGGAGCCGGTAAACGTTTAATCGAGATCGCCGACGACGGTTGTGGTATCCCAGCGGGCGAGCTCTCCCTGGCGATTGCCCGCCATGCAACCAGCAAACTGGCCAGCGCGGCCGACCTGTTCCATATTCGGACGCTTGGATTCCGCGGGGAAGCCCTGGCCTCGATCGGCTCGGTCTCGCGCATGAGCCTGGTTTCGCAGGCTACGAACGAGAAGGTAGGTGCGCGCTTGCAGGTGGAAGCCGGACATGCACTGCCGTTGGTAGCGGT
>JAQTMA010000252.1 GCA_028714615.1 Anaerolineaceae bacterium
GAGGTTGCCAAACGCCGCATGGCCGAGAGTCGCGGCAGCATCGAACCATTCCGCCTGAAGTGCAACCTGCTCTCCAGTCAGGCGATGGGCTTCAACTTGTTCGCCCCGCTGGTGGACGACCGCGAGCTGGCGGACAGGCTCCTGAAGACGGTGCTGCCGGATGCCAACTCGCGGGTGACTCGCGTGACGCTTGCGTATGCCCCACAGCCCGCCCAAGAGTACTTGAATGACCGCACCCTTTTGGATGCCTGCGTGCAGTTCACCCTCCCCCGCGGAGAGCTGGGGTTTGTAGGGGTCGTTACCTGGTTGGTTGAGGAAACCCCTACGAAATTGTTCGCCAGCCCGCGTTATCGTGAGCTAACCGTCCAGCCCGGTTCTCCATGGCTGGAAGATGCCCTGTCCCACCTGGTGCAACCGGAGCTCAATCTGCTGTGGCGCGCCCACCTGCTGGTCGAGGCCATGTTACACCATCCGCAAGCGAAGTACACCCAGGGGAAACTGATCTTCGTGTTTCACCCTCAAGATCAAGCCAGCCTGCTGGGCTTTCTATCCTACTGTCGGTGGTTGCGCCCGGAAAATGCCAATGCTGTAGAGCTGATACCCCTCGATCAATTTGTCGAGCGCTGGCAGGCGCTGGCCGAAACGCCGCTCCAGCAGCGCTGGCTGGCGGATTTCCACCTGCGCTATCTGGATGTTTCGGCCAGCGAAGAAGAGTACGGACATTTATAGGACCGGCTCGCGCTTCAATTCGTCCTTCAACAGCCGCCACTGGGGTAGGAATTGATCCATCAGTCCCTTGAAATGGGCATTGTGGTAGCGTTCCAACAGATGTACCATCTCATGCACTACCACGTATTCCAGGCAGCGCTCGGGCTTTTTAACCAACTCTAAATTCAGCCAGATGCGGTGCGCCCGGATGTTACACGTGCCCCATTTGGTTTTCATCTGCCTGACCCCCCAGTCCGATACACTGACCCCGATGCGCGCTTCCCATTTCGCGATGAGCGGAGGAATGGCTTCCTTCAGTTGCCTGCGATACCACGCCACCAGCACCCGTTCCCGCTGGGCTGTATCGCTGCCGGGGTGCACGGACAATTCCAGGCAGTTGTCGCGGACCCTCACACTTGGGCTGGCATTCCGGTAGCTCACATTCAGGACAAAGCGGTTGCCCTGGAAGGAATGCTTCTCCCCGGATATGTATTCCCGTGGAGTCCGCTGTTCCTGGACTTTCATCTTCGCTTGTTGGCGCAGGATCCAGGTTAGTTTCGATTGGACTGCCTGGCGCACAGATTCATCGTTGACGCGCAGCGGGATGCTAACGCGCACTCGACCGTCAGGTGGATAGACGGTCAGGCGGATGTGTTTCACCTTCTTGCGGACCACCTCGACAACGAGATCGCCAACCACGAGCGGATGCAAGCTCATCCGTACTCACCCTGAGGGGACTACACGCGGGCCGAGGTCGCATACATACCGGTAACGCTGGGCGAAGGCTTCCGCATTTAAATTCGTTAGAGCCGCTAAGCGCTCAAAAAACGCCGCATCACCCGCCTGTCCTGGTTTCAGCCGGGTCATGAACCGGTACGCCGACTGGTACCGATACGAGGATAGATCGACCTTTCGCACTTCCGTGTGCCCGGTTTCCGTATCGATCATCTCATCATAAGGAATCGGCGCCACGTTGCCGTGTTGCAAGGTGATAATGGCGTTGGTTCCACCATGGAATAAGAAGCTGACCGCGGCTTCGCCCAGGGTACGGGTGTACTCAATATCGAACGCATCCGGCGGCGCGCAGCGTAGTTCATACCCCAGGATGTGTTTGACCAGGCGGGCGCTTACCCCCAATTGTTGTAGATCCCGTTCCATGTCCTTCTTCAAGATATCCAGGAAGTTGATCTCCGCCAGGCGGATGTGTCCGTGCTCGTCCCGTTCAACCACGTCCAATGCGTTGAGATCTTCGTGCGAGAGATTTTCGAGGATCCCCTCCGCCAGCAAGGCTACTCCATACGGTTTGCCTTCGAGCAGGCGCAGCAGGATGGTCGTTACCAGGATATCGATGACTTCTTGGAGGCGGATCTGCCGGCCTTCCCATTCTTCGGGGATCAAGGTCAGGGTCGCTACCGCGCTGTTGCCGATCCCCAAGGCCAGGTGCCCGGACTTGCGCCCCATGGTCAGTACCAGGAACCAGTGTTGGTTGGTGACCGCGTCCCGTTTCAGGTTCATGGTCAGGCGGGTGCCCAGGTTGCGGGCCGTCTCGAACCCGAAGGTGGGGATATCCTCCGGAAGAGGCAAGTCGTTGTCGATGGTTTTAGGTACGTGTACGGATTGCAGCGACACCCCCATCGTTTCTTGAGCGAAGCGGGCGATGCGTGAGGCGGAATAGGCAGTATCATCCCCGCCAATGCTGACCAGCGCCGTGACGCCTGCATCTTTGAGGACCGTAACGCAGGTCCTCAACGCCTCGGCGGACTGGGTTGGGTTAGCCCGGGCGGTACGCAAGATCGATCCCCCCTGGTTATGGATGTAGCTGACGTTCTGGGGGGTAAGCTGGATTCCCACGAGCTCTCCCTCCATCAGATGTTTGAAGCCATCGTAAATGCCGGTGACCTCGGCCCCGCGTTGGAAAGCCTGATTGGTGACCGCGTGGATTACGCCGTTGATGCCCGGCGCCGGGCCGCCCCCGACCAGAATCCCGATGTGCTGATTGCTCATTTTGTCGCTCCTCGATGCTTTTTGGTCTATACTATGCTTAAGGATACACCCAAAATGAATGCGTTCGGTAACTCATCCGATCAAATCCCCCAGCCCCTCGTCCTCGCGCCGACCCGCATCGAATTCGGGGTGGTGCGCAAAGCGTTGCGCCAGCATGACGGGCGTTCGCTGCGCCTGGCCTGCTGTGGCATGGGCGAAAGTCGCGCCCGCGAGTTTTGTCAGGCTCTAGACCCCGCTACGGTCACCGTCCTGGTCCTTCTGGGTTGGGCCGGCGGTCTGACCCCCGACCTGCCGGCCGGGGCGCTCGTCTGCGCTAGTGCAGCCTTGCGCCAGGACCAACCAGCGGTACCCTGTGAGAGTATCTCCCTGCCGAACAGTACCAGCGGCCCGATCCTGACTGTCCCGAAAGCCCTCTTTACGCCGCAGGAAAAACATTCAGCCCGATTGACCGGAGCCGTAGCCGCCGAAATGGAAGCCTACCCGCTCGCGCAGTGGGCGCAATCGCACCACATTCCCCTGATCCACGTGCGCCTCATTCTGGATGCCTGGGATGAAGCCTTGCCGCAGGTCGCTCCCGGTCCGGCTTCAGCTCTGCGCTCCCTCGCGCAGCTCCCTGACGCCTGGCGATTGTTCCGGCGGATCCGCGCCACCAACTCCATTCTGGTACGCCTCGCCCGGGATGTGGTTGCTGCCATTTAGCATCCCCGATATTAATTGAAACAAACCCCGCTACTTTTGCAGCGGGGCTTGTACCAGTAAATTTACTTGTTCAGGATACTTCGGTGGTCATCTCCATCGGCTTCTTCGCGCGGTATACGATGCGACCACGGGTCATATCGTAGGGCGACATTTCCGCCCGCACGTGATCTCCGAGCAAGATGCGGATGAAATGCTTGCGCATTTTACCCGCCAGGTAGGCCAGGATCTCGTGACCATTGTCCAGCCGTACCCGGAATTGCGTTCCCGGAAGGGCTTCGATGACGATGCCCTCCACCTGAATCTTATCTTCTTCTTTTGCCATATCCAACTCCCAAATTCTCCACCCCTATCCATCCATGGACAAGAACCTCATCACTTACCAATAAGATGCTTGTGTATATGCAAGGGTTAGCTGCTTCTGTGCTCGAGGAGGCGTTTCCGTAAGCGGCGGATCGCCTTCTTCTTGTCGATGCGGCGCTGCTCGCTCTTGGAAGTAAACCAGCTCTTCCGGCGCACAGCGGTCAAAACTCCGCTCTTCAGGATCTTTTTCCGAAACCGCTTCAACAATTGGTCTTGCGATTCATTTGGTCGTAAAACAACTGAGGGCATTTATTCTCACTTCCCTTCTTGTCCAAGGTTAATCCGGCGTTGAATTGTACCCTCAGTGTGGCGGATTGTCAAATTCAATTTTTAGGCTGTTTGCCCTTTTTTCAAACGGTCAGGTGGCTAACAGCGCTAACCTGTAGAGTCTTTTCTTCGTTCGTAAGGATGGTGAGCCTTGGCGCGATCCCCGCAGGTTTCTATATTACACCAAAGGATTTGTGTTATCATCTTTTCATAAATTGAGTAATATATCATTGATCATAGGACTGGTATATGCTCGAATCTCAATCGGGTCCGACAGGGATCAACCGCTGGGAGGGCAAGTTATGGAGGCTGTTGGCGCTGCCCTTATTGCTTTTCCTGGTTGTCCCCATCTTTGCCATCTTTATCCGCCGTCCGATTGCCGAATTATTTGCCAATCTGGACCAACGCCAGGTCGCCCAGGCAATTCGTCTGAGTATCTCTACCTCGGCCATTACCACGCTGGTGAGCCTGGTCTTTGGAACCCCCGTCGCGTATCTCCTGGCTCAACGCCGGTTTCGCGGGTACCACATTGTCGACACACTCATCGACCTGCCCACCGTCCTGCCGCCCTCTGTGGCCGGCGTTGCTCTCCTGATGGCTTTTGGGCGCAGAGGTCTGTTCGGAGCATGGTTTACAGCGGCAGGCATCACCATTCCGTTTACTTTCGTAGCGGTTGTCATGGCGCAGACATTTATCTCCGTACCGTTCTACGTTAAAGCAGCGGCCATCGGGTTTGCAGGGGTGAGCCAGGAGCTCAAACAGGCTGCCGCTTTGGATGGCGCCAACCGCTGGCAGACCTTCCGGTATATCGTCCTGCCTCTTTCGTGGGCAGCACTTCTGAGCGGCAGTGTGATGACCTGGGCGCGCGCGTTGGGTGAGTTTGGCGCGACCATCATCTTTGCCGGGAATTTCCCGGGACGAACCCAAACCATGCCATTGGCGATCTATATCGGGTTTGAGATCGACCTGAATGTCGCCCTGACCCTGGCCATCATCTTGATTTGTTTTTCATTCCTCACGTTAATTGTCGTTAAGGGGATTCTTCACAGGCGTTTGGATGCCAGGGGAGAACTATACTAAGCCTGTCCTCCTGCAAGCTCATTGCGGCTTGCAGATGATTTCTCCACTCATAGATTGGGCTAGCTCTCAGGCTGAAAAAAGCCGGTCGACCTCAAACGCCAACACCTTCAGCCAGGCTAAGTTCGCTTCAACCCGGTTAATCCTGAAAGAGTAGATCATCCATTCATCCAGGTGCTCGGCATCGAGTTGCGGAATATAGCTTTGCAGTTCGCTGAGCCAGGCCCGGCAGGTCTGTTCCTGCATCCCGATCAACTCCAATATATCGGTTCTGCCGTACCGGTGGGCGGTGATGAGTTTGGCCAGGAATTCTTGCCGTAAATCTCTTGCCCGGCGGACAGGTGTTCGAATCCATTCTTCTAGCGCGCGTTTTCCTACTTCCGTCAGGTGAAGGCATTTCCGCGGGGGATAGGTTTCACCCTGGATCAATTGGGGGGTGACGTATCCCCTCTCTTCCAGCTTATCCAGGATAGCGTAGAGCGTGGCTTGCTTGATATTCCAGATCTGCGAAATCCCTTGCATTCTGCATAATTCTTGATACAGCTCATACCCGTGCATTGGCTTCGGGTCCAATAAGGCCAACAGGACATATTCGAGGCTAAGGGGAGACGCATGGCGAGGTGACATAGGAACCGGGCATTCAGGATTATAGGGTAATGAGATTTTGCATGGA
>JAQTMA010000253.1 GCA_028714615.1 Anaerolineaceae bacterium
AAGAGGCCGAAGAGGAATTTGTAAGCGATCACCGCCCAAGAGACGTGAATCTCTCTTTCAATCTCCAGATCAAGATTATCTTTCGTCTTTTCAGGCATCGTTCGATAATTCTATCCCAATTCCCCTGACCCGCCACACCCCATTCGCAACAGCGTCGGGTTGAGGGCGGTGCATCAGTCATTTCCTGGATATAATTATCAAGAAAGGGTTATCTGAGGGTCGGGAATGTAAAAACTGTTTATCCAGACCAATAATTCCATAAGGAGGGATCGTGTTATCCAACGGTTATAAAATAGCATGTGTGGGTGTCATTGCGTGTTTGTTTGGATATTTTTTACCCTGGATAATCGCGGGCTCGTCGGGATTTAATATTTCCCTCAATGGATGGCAGGCAACTTTTGGGGTCAATATCCTGGGAAGGGAATACGGCAGACACTTCCTGGTGATTTTGGTCTTATTGGCCCCGGTTGAGGTTGCATATCTTGCCTACCGTGCTTTCAAGAGGGGGGGTGTTGTTAATAATAGAAGCGATGCCTATGGCCTGATAGCGCTGGGCGTTGTTGTGCTGATTATTATGCTAATTTCATCGAGCACAGCTAATTCTCTTAACGTGAGCCGGGGCCTGGGATGGTTTTTATGCTTGCTGGCTGCCGTTGCATTTGGTGTGGGCGGTTTTTTGAATTATCGGCAAGCTGATATATTAAAGAAGATTTGACTCAGAGCCTGCAGGCTCCAGTGTGAAAGGCAAAGATCAGACTGAGAAAGCCTGAAACCAGCTCGATCAGCCCGCCCAACTGCTTGAGAGTCGGCACACCTCTTGATGGATTACTACGAGCAGTTCCAGCACATGATCGATGAGTATAACGCGGGGGTGGAAAATGTCGATGCCTTCTTTGCCCAGCTCGTCTCCTTTGCGCAAGGCTTGAACCAGGAGGAGCAGCGCGGCATCGCCGAGCACCTGAGCGAGGAAGAGCTGGCGGTGTTCGACCTGCTCACCCGGCCCCACCTGAAGCTCAGCCGTACCGAGCGCGAACAGGTGCGCGAAGTCGCCAGCCGGCTACTGGACACCTTGAAAGCGGAATATTTGGTGTTGGACTGGCGCAAGAACCAGCGCACGCGAGCGGGGGTGATGGTGGCGATCCAGCAGGTGCTGGACCGCCTGCCGGGATTGTATGATTCTCCCCTCTATGTTGTAAAGTGCAGCACGGCCTACCTGCATGTATATAATTCGTATTATGGGATTGGGAAGAGCGTACATCTTGAACAATCGGGCATCCAACGGAGGGATCGATGATGAAAATCAATGACTATAATCCGGTGGCGGATATCTATGATACCTACGTCCCAGCCACTTTCGATCTCCCCTTCTTTCTGAGCGAAGCCCAAAAGGTTTCGGGCGAAGTCCTGGAGTTGATGGCGGGTACGGGTAGGGTCTCTCTCCCCCTCATTGAAGCAGGGGTGAAGCTGACTTGTGTGGACAATGCCGCTGACCTGTTGGAAATCCTGCGCAGAAAGCTGATGGCGAAAGGCTTAACCGCCGAGGTGGTGGCGATGGATGTGTGCCAGCTCGACCTGGGGAAACAGTTTGCTTCGATCATCATCCCGTTCCATTCGTTTGCCCATCTGGATACGGTCGAAAAGCAAAAGTGTGCCATAGAGCGAATTTACCAACATTTGCTGCCGGAAGGCAATTTCATCTGTACTTTGGGAAATCCGAAGGTCAGACAAGCCGCGGTGGACGGTCAGCTGCACCTGTATCGGACGTATTCGGTAGCGGGTGGAAAAGGGAAATTGTTGCTGTGGTTAGTGGAGAAATTCAATGCAGAAGACAAGCAGGTGGTGGAGACCTCGGAATTTTTCGAAGAATACGATGAGCAAGGTGTGCTGTATCGCAAACGCCTGATGGAACTCAAATTTCGCTTATCAAGTCGGGAGGAATTTGAAAAGCTAGCGGGGTCGGTTGGTTTCAAGGTGAAGGCGTTTTATGGGGACTACTCCTATGGGGAATATCAGGAGGAGAGCAGTCCGTATATGATCTGGGAATTCGGGATCTAGACCCACTGACATGAGGGTGAAGTATTTTATGCTGCAATCGCTTAACGATGTATTCTCCCATCATCTGTTTTCCTAAAGGGATATCCGTTCAGAGGGGATTTGTAATATAAATTGATAGAATATGTCCGAATAATTTTTCACCTTTGACCCTATAATCATTCCAATGGGTTTCATCTCGCTACCGTCCATCAGCCGGTGCCTGCAGCTGTATGTCTCATCGTTGGGTGAATGATGGTTCAGGGCCACATATTCTACGATTGAAGGGGGCGTCAAATGGTCGCACTCTACTTGGGGATACTCGGTTTACTGGCCTTTCTCCTGTGTGTAGGAATATTGGGCGTCTGGCTCAGACAGCATCCCTCCAAAGATAATGCCGAAAAATCCAGCCGGATCGTGCAATTTCTCTTCTTTGCTGGTCTTGGTACTCCCTTTCTCATCGGTTTCTTTTCCCCGGGTCTCAAACACCTGGATCAATTCATTGGTTTCAATCCACTCCCCTGGAAATTATTTTTTCTCATTACTGGCATTATTCTCGCGATCCCCGGCTTATATTTCATGGGGATCTCCAACAAATCTCTGCGTGCCCTGGGAAGTGGGGCTAATGCATTCCGCTTGACCAGGCGCGTTGTCGAAACCGATATTTACAAGCACACCCGGAATCCCATGTCGCTGGGATATTATCTGATCGGGCTGAGCATCGGTTTCATTTCAGGCTCTACCCTCCTCACGCTGTATGTCCTGTTGGGACTGATTCCAGCGCATGTGTTTTACCTGAAATTCTTCGAGGAATTGGAGCTTGAACTTCGTTTTGGCCAATCTTACCAATACTACAAACAAAAAGTACCCTTCCTGATTCCAAAAGTATCGGCTGAATAACTCTTCCGAGTAGGGTCAATGAACGCTTCCGGCTCAAGATCTCAGAAACCCGCCTCTCGCACCGGTCTACTCCTCGACTTTCCATGTAGTACTTAATCGCTTCTACCGGATCGGGCGGAAGGATGGGGCAGTGCTGTTCCTCCTACGCCTCAACCAGGGTAAACAGGATCTCAAAGCGGTCTCCGTCCGGCGTGCCAGGTTCGGCGCCCCACAGCCGTTCCACTTCGTTGAGGGCCGTTTCGTAATCGGTTAGTACCCCCAGGACGATATTGTGTATACTCAGCAATACGATCAAGGAGTGAGGCGATTAGTGTTTTTACGTCAAAGGAAATTGAATACATGACCCACCAGCCGTTGGGCCGGTTGGCGACGATCAACCCCGCGGGGAAGCCGCAGGTTTCCCCGGTTGGGTTTCGCTACAATGCCGAGTTGGATGTCATCGAAATCGGCGGCCGTGACGTGAGCCAGACCCTAAAATTCCGCAATGTCCAAACGAACCCGAACGTGGCTTTTGTCATCGACGATGTGCTGCCACCTTGGAGACCGCGCGGGGTCGAGATCCGCGGTACGGCGGAAGTGTTGCGCACGGGTGGGAAAGCGGCCTTTGGCGACCGCTACGAGGCCGACGATGCGGTGATCCGCATCACCCCGGTCCAAATCATTGGCTGGGGACTGGAAGAAGGACAGCGCAAGCCCTTCAATCGAAAAGTTGGACAAGCCAGCGGGTGAGCAGCGCCGAAGCGCTGACGCGTAGATTTTCGGCCAGGAAAATTACCTGCGCAAGTTCAACTCGGATCGGATGGTCGAGATGAGCCGTTCGGTCAACGCGATGTTGAAGAATTAGTCTTGATTGGCTGTGAGGACGCGAAAGACGCGATGGATCGTAAACCGCTTTCCCCCATCCCCGATTTCAAGCTCGAACGTTACTTCGCTCGCTGGGAATTCGAGGCGCCCTACCTGCTGTGTACCTCCGACGTCCAGGGATACGCGATGAAAGACCTGCTCGCCCTGGCCGGGGAGGAGGAGCGCGCCCTGTGGAAGGACCTGACCCTCGGCTACACCGAGACGCGCGGACACCCACTACTGCGCCAGGAGATCGCTGGGATTTATACTCAGGCCCAGGCGGAGGACGTACTGTGTTTTACCAGCGCGGAAGAAGCCATCTATGTGTGTGCGCGCGTGCTGGTGCGCCCGGGCGACCATGTCATCACTACCTTCCCCGGCTACCAATCCGTCTACCAGGTCGCCGAAACCATCGGCGCGCAGGTATCGCGCCTGCTATTGCGTCCCGCGCCGGGGAGAGACGGCCGGGAAACCTGGAAATTCGACCCTGACGAGCTGCGCCGATTGATCCGCCCCAACACGCGCCTACTGCTGGTGAACTTCCCCAACAACCCCACCGGCGCGCTGCCCGAAGCGGAGGAGTGGCAGGCTCTCCTGCAAGTCGCTCGCGAAGCGAACCTGGTCCTTTTTTCCGATGAAGTCTACCGGCTGATGGAATACGACCCTGCCGACCGGCTCCCGGCGGCGGCCGACGGCTACGAGCGCGCCATCTCGTTGGGGACCATGTCGAAGCCTTTCGGCCTGGCCGGGCTGCGTACTGGCTGGGTGGCCTGCCGTGACGCAGACCTGCTCGACCAGCTCACCCGTTACAAGGATTACACCAGCATCTGCGGCAGCGCTCCCAGCGAGATCCTCGCACTGATCGGCCTGCGCGCGCGGGAGCGGGTGCTGGCTCGCAGTATGGGCATCATCCGCGCCAACCTGGCGCTGGTCGACGAGTTCATGCGCACCCACGCGGACAGCCTCGAGTGGCTGCGCCCCAATGCGGGCAGCGTCGCCTTCCCGCGCTGGCTGGGCGAGGGAACCATCGAGCAGTTCGTCAGCGCGTTGGTGCAGGCCGAGGGTGTGCTGCTGCTCCCCGGGTCGGTTTTCGACGTCCCCGGCAACCATTTCCGCCTGGGACTGGGCCGCACGAATATGGCTGAAGGCCTGGAGCGCCTGAGCCGGTTTATCAAGGATGATCAAGGGATTCCTGCGCACAATCGGGTATAAGCTGGAATAGCTATCAGCCACAGGTCTGTTGTTAGCAAAAGCCTGGATTGTTCCTTCGCACAGGTCTCCCGAGTCCTGGCGGCCTTGCCATGTTGATCGAACGTGCTGTAGTGGCGGATTTTAGCAATTCGTTCTCGCGCAGAGCCGCAAGGACGCGGAGAAAAAAATGATTAATAACCTCTGCGCCTCCGCGCCTCTGCGCGAGAGCATCACCGCGATTCCATGTCATCGTCTCTGTTTGGGAAAACCCTCCCGATGCGCGGTGGGGGTAGGGGCACGGGGTTGGGATGAACCCCCAAAATCCTGGAGCTCAACCCCGTGCCCGTCCACGGGATATCAACCATCCCGGCAATTCCGTTGGGGTAGGGGCACGGGGTTGGGATGAACCCCCAAAATCCTGGAACTCAACCCCGTGCCCGTACATAGGATTCTCAAAATCCTGGAACCGAACCCCGGCAATTCCGTGGGGGTGGGGGCACGGGGTTGGGATGAACCCCCAAAATCCTGGAGCTCAACCCCGTGCCCGTACACGGGATATCAACCATCCCGGCAATTCCGTTGGGGTAGGGGCACGGGGTTGGGATGAACCCCCAAAATCCTGGAACCGAACCCCGTGCCCGTACATAGGACACCCAAAATCCCGGAACCGAACCCCGTGCCCCTACAGAATTTCTACCCAACTCACATTCCTGCTCTTGACCTTTTCTTGACCCATTTCGATATCACCTTGACGCCCCCTTGACCTTGAAAAGGATATAAGTAACCAGGA
>JAQTMA010000254.1:0-1842 GCA_028714615.1 Anaerolineaceae bacterium
CATAAAGTAGGAGGATTCGATGTACAACAGGTAATTATCGATGGTGGACTTTCCGACCGGGATACCCATACTTTTGAGGGTGTTGGTCAGTTTGGAAATGGTAATGGTGCTAGAATTCAGCAACAATTTCAGCAAGGTTCTCAAAGCTGCATCATTATCGATTTTATGTCTTTCGGCGATATCTCTTTGGACAACCGTCTGAAAATAGGATTGTAACAGTTCCTGTTTTTTCTCCGGTGAAGTGAGCACCACCGCTGGTAAGCCGCCATAGGTAAGGTATTCGTCAAATAGAAAGCGAAACCTCGCCACCTCGTCTTTGACGTAGGCCAATTTTTCAAAATCCAGATTGACATCCTTAAATCGTAAAAATTCCTTAAAGGTAAGTGGGCTTACTCTTACCTCCCAAGACCGGCCGCGAAGTTCGGTTGGCAGTTCGGCGCTGCTCATTTTTGCGGTGGAACCGGTGATAAATATCTGGACCGATTCGCTGTCCAAAATCCGGCGCACCCATTTTGACCAGTTTGGAATGATTTGCAGTTCGTCTAAAAACAAGAACTGGGGCTTCTTGCCATAGACTGCCAGTATTTCAGGGATTAGATCGGTTAATAAATCCGTTGTTGGTTTGAGGATTCGTTCGTCTTCAAAGTTAATATACACAACTTCATCCCGAGAATGGGATGCTAAAAGCTTTTCGATAATCTCATAAAGCAGGTAAGTCTTGCCGACCCGTCTGAAGCCGGTGATGACGGTGGCATTCTTGGTTCCCGGTTGGACTGAGGTATCCAAATGGGTATCCCGCCCGATTATTGCCGGGAATTTTCGGTCTTTCCATTCGTACAAAAGTGTCCTGAGGATTGTATTCATAGGACAAATTTACCATATTATTGTCCTGTATACAAGACAATAATACCGTTCCGCTACAACCTGGTAGCACCATTATCAGGAGTAGATAACTCAATTATAGAACCGTTGCTGGATCGCATTCTCCCACCGATTTGAAAGCCTCCTCTACACCGCGGCAGACCGTCTCTGGCTGAAATGGCTCTGCGGGAACGGTGGATTTCCTGACCGCGCTTTCCTCAGGTGAGACCCATTCGCAGCTCTAGACTTGTAAAGACAGGCCCCTTTCGGGCCACCCACACCTGGAGGCGGGTTTTGCCACCCCCGGGCAGTCCCGAAAGGAGACAGAACCCTCGGGCGCCCGCCAGGTTATCCAGGGTGGTCGGAAATCGGTTGCGCTGCGCGTCCTCGATCAGCATCTCGGGGTCGATGAACGGTGGGGTTTCCTGGCGGGAAAGGAATTCCTCCAGATAGGATGTGTAGGCGGCCCAGAAAGAGTCATCCGAAGGGTATCCTCCGGATGCTTGGAAGGGGTTTACCCGCTTATTCTGCCGTTCGGGAGCGCCTGGACCAGCCGGTATCGGGTGGGCAGGTATGGCAGCGCTGGGTCGCTCACCGGGGTTAGGTGGTTTTGGTTCTCCCACACCCGCCGGCACAACCTGGACTGGGCCTGGTTCAGCGCCTGCCGGCTCTTGCAGACCACCATCTTGAAATCTCTTCGTTTCGTTTTCCCAGATTTCGGTACTGCTCTCGCAGCTTGGGATTGGCCAGATACCCTTCCAGGTAACGCTCGAGAAAGGGTTTCCTCAGGGTCGAGACGAGACTCTGCATGCGCGCGGAGGTGAGCGTCCCCTGAAATTTGAAGGCTGGGAGGTCTTCTATCTTGGCAAGATACTCTCCGCCACGTTCGTGGAGGAGCATTTGGCCGGAAAGCGGGGGTTTTGCCGCGAGTGGATCGCAGCCGAGGTACGCGCGCTGGGGCAGGAACCAGCTTTTGTGGTT
>JAQTMA010000254.1:1942-5725 GCA_028714615.1 Anaerolineaceae bacterium
GCCATCCGCCCTCCGCTTGTCTGGTACACTAGGCTTGTGCAGATTGCTGCTTAGGAGGGAAGGATGGATGCTTGGGATCAGGTATTCGAACACGATGCGGCCCGTTGGACGCAGCCCAGCCCTCTGGTTATGACTGTTGCCGAGTGGTTTCTGCCCGGGAGGTCGATCGCCGGGCTGGACGTAGGTTGCGAGGTTGGTCGTCACCTGGTTTACCTGGCAAGACGGGGTTTGGGCGATGATCGGCCTGGATGCGTCCCCACGGGCTCTTGGGATGATTACCGCTGAATCAGGAGGTAATCCATTACTTTGCCTCCGGAGAGTCCACCGCGTAAGCTAAGAGTCAAGCTAAGAGCCGCGATCTGGTAAAATAATCGACCCCCATATATGGACTATGGGGGTATTTTCTTGCATATTCTTCTCTATTTGGTGTGGGCGCGGAGGGGCTCGAACCCCCGACCTCATGTGTGTGATTTAGGCGGTCTACCGGAAACACCCATCTTATTGTGTCAAATGTCTCCAAAACGTCATTTTTCTGGTAAAAATTCGCCTTTTGTGTGGTTTAAATCCATGCTTTCCTGCGGGTAAACCACACAATGACTACACACCCAATATTTTGTTAATCTTACTCGTAGCTTCTTCGGTGACTCCGGGGAGTAAAAGGGAATAGGTAGAAAGGGTCACGGTCACACCGGAATGACCTAAAATCTCCTGCACAACTTTTGGGTTGGTTCCAGCAGCCAGGTGGAAAGAAGCGCAGGTATGTCGTAGATTATGAAACGGCATACTCGGGAGGTCCATGCTTTTTAACAGCGAATAAAAGCGCCGCAGGATGTTTCTGGGGCTGTATGGTGTCCCGACCGAGGTGTGAAAGATCAATCCCGTCTCCCGGTGATAGACTTCTTTCAATGCGGTATAGGTAATCTCCGGTAGGGGGAGAATCCGATAGGAAGTCTTTGTTTTCGGGGAGGTTAATTGCAATCCCTGTCCCGGGATATATTGTCACTGCTTCTCCACTTGACCCCGGAACCCGATGAACGCTTTGACGAAAAAGGGAAGGAGATCAATAGGCTCTATCAGCAAGCTCCCGAACTGAGCCATCAAGGCGAAGCGGTGTTGAGCACCGATGAAATTACCGGGGTGCAAGCCTTGGAACGCAAATATCCCAGACTGCCCATGCTTCCCGGCCAGGTCGAACGACGCGAGTTTGAGTACATCCGGCATGGCACCCTGTCCATTATCATCAACTTTACCGTTGCTAGCGGCCAGATTGGGACGGTTTCGCGTGGCGACACCCGTATCGAAATCTGGCGTAGTATCCTGGTCTGGTAACTACTCAAACGGGGCAACTTTATCTCCGTTGAATATCTGAAAGCCAAAGTCCTGGCATTTATCGAGTACTTCTACCGCACGATGGCAAAACCGTATAAATGGACTTATCAAGGCAGGGCACTCACGACCTAACCCATGGCTTATTTATGCCTAGCTGTACTAGAGTTGCTCCTCCCGACGGGCTGATGCTTCATCTGGGTCTTTAAACTGCTCTACTTGATTACCAGGATGAACCCCAGATAAACCATGATACTTAACCATCGCCCGGGCTTTGATGTTACCGCTGAGCTGGGCTACCCGAGCTCCAGCGCCACCAGACGGGATCCCATTTCTCAACCGGGGATGCAACCAAGATTGGATCCAAAAACACTTGGGCGGCAAGATATCCGTCCTCCAGATGATTCTGCCTTAGTGCCACTTCACTCGCCAGCTTTCGGTATGGTAATTTCCAGCCTGGGGGCGGTGCTGGCAGAGAAGGGGGGATTGGGTGGGTGCTGCGAGCAGAGAAAGTCGCATGGATCGCTCCCATGAGCTGACTAGCCTCGATGCGATACGCACCTGCCAGCAGCAGAATATCGAGAAGATCT
This sequence comes from Anaerolineaceae bacterium, assembly GCA_028714615.1. Next base: position 3,859 of record JAQTMA010000254.1, read on the forward strand.
TTGACCCGCGAGTTCTCCGCCGATAAGCGAGGCAAGGTGTAAGCGTGGAACTTTTCGGCCAGATGCTGTGTGACAGGATAGCAGGCGACATTGAAAGGATCAATTCCTGCAAAATCCAACAGACCGGTCGAACGGACCAACTCGACCGGCCCCACGATAGGATCCCCCAGGCCGATATCCACATGAAAAGGCTCGAACATGCGCCCATCCAGTAAGGTCCGCAGCGGAAATCGGGTCCCCGGGATCCCATCCGGGAGCCGCTCGCTCACTCCCTCCAGTTCAAACTGGAACCAATCCCCAAGATCCACCCGAACAGCCGTCACCAATTGGTCCCGGATCGATCCTGGATCGGACATCAGCAGGACATCCATGTCCAGGGTCGTGCGCGCATGATTTCCTAAGCGCAATTGCATCGCCAAACCACCCTTCAAAACCCATCGATCTGGGCTTACCATGGTCAATCGAGCCAGAAAGCGGTCAAATGCGACCAGCTTGCGTAACCGCAGGAGCGGGACCCCGGTCTTTAGATGGTCGGTCCGCAACCGGGCTTCGAGTGCCTGGCGGAATGCAGATCCACTTTTATAAAGCATCCCCCTCCTTCTCCGCCAACGCCTTGCGGATCACCCGAGCTGCTCTTCCTCCTCGGGAACCAGCCTGTTCGAGCAGATCTTTCCGGGAAATCAACCCCCGTTTCATTGCCTGGGTGATCGCTTGGGCGATCAGCTCTTGTGCCAGCCCACTCGCGGCTACATCCGCAATCGTCCGGGAAACCGTGGTCACCGGGAGGCCTTCTCGGGTTGTGATATCGCCCTCGGCCAGCCGGTGGGTATGCTGGCGAATCCCGGAGCGCCGGCGGGAAGAAGTGCGAGGGACAATCAGGTGAATTTCCCCGGGAAGGAGGTCTCCCAACTGGTAGAGCGCCAGAGCGCTCTGGTGCGAAATGACCGCTTTTGGACCAGCCCTCAGCCAGGCAATAAATAGATCTTCATAGGGCGAACCCGGGAAATGGGCCAGCCGATAAATTCCTGGGGCAATCCTGAGGAACCTCCGGGAAGAGGTATTCCCTGACAGGCGCTCCCCGGAAAATCGGGCTTCCCGTGCCTGGCGAGCGGAAAAATATCCCGCCTGGGCTTCGGCGATGCGGTAGAGCTGATCGTAGTCGGGTTTCCCATTCATGTGTGTAAATAATTAGCTAAAGCCGAATATAATGCACACATTATACCGCATGTAAACGGTGTCAAGAGCTGGTTCTTGGGCCAGGCAGGCAGCGCTTATACAAACAATGCACCAGAATGGGCGCGTTTCGCTTATCCGCCAAGGATGGCGGTCAGGGCACCCATTGCTCTCCACTCATCGAATCTGTCTGAAAGCAACTGCCTCTGAAGTTACCTAAATTCTACGGTGTCCTGGCTATCAGAGCAATCCGACGGGACATTAGGGGGAAACTGTCAATAGACACACGTAAATGCTCCACTCATATTCACCCATACTGCACCAGTCATATTCGGCAACAATGTACCACTTTCGCGACAGGATAGGATACAAATTGGGTAAATTGTTGAGGTTGTTTTTGGGGCGAAGGCACCTCCTCAGTCAGACGAGACTCGCCTTGGGCCCGGTAACTGGCACCTCGGATGATGACCACCTCGGCCCGATCCAGCAGGCGGTCAAGGCCCGCAGAGGCCAGGAGCGGATCCAGGAACAGGTCAGGCCATTCTTTGGGGGCCCGATTGCTGGTCAGCAGGATGCTGCTGCGCTCGTAGCGCTCGTTAATCACGTCGTACAGGTCTTCCGGACCCGGCGGCTGGATGGGCTTGAGGCCGAAGTCATCCAGGATGAGTAAATCTGGGCGCAGGAAATTGCCCAG
>JAQTMA010000255.1:0-3405 GCA_028714615.1 Anaerolineaceae bacterium
TCGCCCTGGAAGAGACCCGCCGGCAAATCCAGGACGCCTTTCTGGATGAGACGCGTAACCTGACCGTATCTTCCGCGGAAATTGCCATCGAATCCTTCAGATTGGTGCTGTTACCCGTCTGGACGGTCCGGATCACCCGCGCCGGTCAGCCGCACGAAATCATGCTCAACGGCCAGACAGGCGCCATCTGGGGCGAGAAACCCGGGGTAAAGGGCTTTCTGGCGAGATTATTCCATTAACCCTCGATTATTCGCCTATATCCATTGTTGTGGTCGCGAAGTTCTCCCGTGTCCTGGCGGACTTACCAGGGAGATCGAACGTCCTGTAGTGACGGGGTTTAGCAATTCGTTCTCGCGCAGAGCCGCAGGGACGCAGAGAAAAAATGGTTATAAACCTCTGCGCCTCCGCGTCCCTGCGCGAGACCCTGCTCTTCCTCTCCTAACCATTTCCCCCTTGTCAATTTAGCACATATATTCTATAATGATCCTCCTCGTACCTTACCAACCGCATACGCCTTCCATGCATCTCCCCACGGCGCGGGGTTTGGTCAAACTTCCCGCATCCTGCAACCCCAACCCTGTACCCCTACCCCTCACCGCGCCCCCCTTTGGGGATTGCCCTGTTGCCTCATTGCCTCGTTGCCTCATTCCCACCATTCGTTTCTTTTCGCTTTTTTTCGAAAATCGAATCATTTCAAGCTCAGAATCCCCCCCATTTAGCGCGATGCGGGTAGGGGCACGGGGTTGGGATGAACGCCCATAATCCTGGAACTCAACCCCGTGCCCGTACATGGGATATCAACGATCCCGGAAATTGCGTGGGGTAGGGGCACGGGGTTGGGATGAACGCCCAAAATCCTGGAAATTCCATGGGGTAGGGGCACGGGGTTGGGATGAACACCCAAAATCCTGGAACTCAACCCCGTGCCCGTACACGGGATATCAACTGCGCCACCACTGCGCTGCGCGCAAACGAATGACGAATCCCAGACCAGGGAACCCCTCGGTCGCCCTGGAGAAGCCGCCCGTCCACGGGAGGTCTTTGCGAATTAGAACACTTGAATCTCCGCGTGAACGGCCATTATCCTGCAAGGTTGAGGATGAACTGCCGGTAGAATCGCACCAGGTCTCCGCAGGCTTTGACCGCCAGGCGCTCGTTGACCCCGTGCACGCGCTGGATATCCTCGGCCAGGAAGCGCACCGGCGCAAAGCGTAACACCTGGCTGCTCAACGTAGTAAAATAGCGCGAATCGGTCGCCCCACTCAACACATACGGGGTCACTGCGGACTCTGGGTACACCTCGCGGATGGTCTGGGCTAGCATTCGGAAGCCTGTCCCCTGCGGATCGGTAACCGGGGAAGCCTCCCACGCACCCACCCCGGTCGTACCCGGGACTCCACCCAACCCGGCGGGCTCGGGGTACAGGCTGCGGATCTGGATGCCATCACTGCCCACCACCTTGCGCACGTGATCGAACACCTCCGGCAGCCTGTCACCGGGGAGCAATCGCGCATCGACCGCCGCGCTGGCCTGACCGGGGATCACATTTTCCTTGATACCCCCCTTCAACATGGTCGGGACCAGTGTGGTGCGGATCATGGCGTTGGTCGAAGCAGCCCTCTCGAACTGTCGCTTGAGCAAGCCGCCGAACAGCCAACGGTTCGCCAGGATGAAGCGCCATTGCAGGGGCAGCTCCGATGCCAGTGGAGCAAACATCTGGTAGATGCCGTCCAATCGAGCGTGCATCGGATGGGTAGAGAGGCGCGTGATGGCTCGCGCCAGCTTCCCGATAGCCGTTTCCTGGGGGGGCGCAGAAGAGTGCCCCGCCTGGGCTTCAGCGCGTAACTCGAGCAACAAATCGCCTTTCTCGGCCACGCCAATCAACGCGATCGTCTTCTCCACCCCCGGTAGGATTCCGCTGGTCAGCATACCCCCTTCGTCCAACACCAGCTCGATCTCGACTTGCCGCTCGGCGAGCATCGCGGCGATGCAAGCCGCCCCACGCCGCCCACCGGTCTCTTCGTCGTGACCGAATGCCAGGTAGATCGTCCGCGCCGGCTTGAAGCCGTCCTGAAGCAACCGTTCCGCCGCTTCCAGGATACCCGTCAAGCAGAATTTGTCATCGAGCGTACCGCGCCCCCACACGAACCCATCCGCAATCTCGCCCGAAAATGGGGGGTGTTCCCAACCGCCTGTCGCTTCCACATCCGCCGGAACCACGTCCTGGTGCCCCATCAAGAGGATGGGCTTGAGATCCAGGTCGGCGCCGTGCCAGGTATAGAGCAGACTGTAATCGCTGACTACTTCGATATCCATCAGGCGATGGACGCGTGGATACATCAGCTCGAGCTCTTTGTGAAGCGTACGAAACGCTTTCTTGGGCAGCTTCTCCGGATCGAGGGATGCAACCGTCTCGCACCGGATAAGCCGTGCCAGGTGTTCTGCCATCAGCCGGCTATCCACGTCGACGGCGGTCACTGGCTCCACTGGTTCCTCGGATGAGGTAAACAGTGCGGTGCGGAACAACAGGAAAGCCACCAGGAAAAGCAGCGCGACTGCCAGCGGGATGAGCAATATCTGGGGCATAGTTACCTCGATTCGAATCGGGTTGAACGAATTGGACAAACCTATTGTAGCACAGCCAGAAGGGTGAGGTGTACGCTTCGCAGACCCAAAATCACCCCGAAGGTCTCTCGGGGTGATTTCCAACCTCTCTTTTCTTCTCAGGTCCGGGAAAGAGATATGAACCCGAACGGACCTTTTCCGGCGCTTATGGTACCCTTACGCGGGAGAGCTAGCCAGATTCCCTGGCGGGTGGGCGCCATCCCATTTTCCTCTGGCCAACTGGCGGATGACCTCCACGATCTTTCCAGGCGCCTCTTCCTTCGTCAGATAACCGCATACACCTTCTTCAAGCACCAAACGAATATAAACCTGATCGTTATATCCGCTTAAGACCAGGATGCGCACCGGCGATTTGTTCTTCTGTAACAGGCGAGCAACCTCGATCCCATCCATGACGGGCATATCCATATCCAGAAGCAAGATGTCGGGATTTAACTCCTCCACCAGTTTCAACGCTTCCCAACCGTTCTCTGACTCACCCACCACCTGGATATCAGCTCGCTGGCTAAGCAATTTCCGAACCGCCCGCCGCATCACCAGATGGTCGTCTGCGACCAACACTCGAATCACCTGTCGATCCAACCCGACACCTCAATCGCTCCCAACTCATTCCTTGTTAATGCCCCATTAACGTGCATCCTTTTGCTATTATACGAGGCTCTTTCGCTTGTGGATATTAGGAGAATCCCTATCCGCTAATAGGACATACCCACATCAGGGAACCAATCAACGAGAGAGATTGAGATTTGGAGGTGTTCCTCGCATCCACGGATGTCGTTC
>JAQTMA010000255.1:3505-5696 GCA_028714615.1 Anaerolineaceae bacterium
ATCATCAATAGCATCCCCGGCGCGGTGCTGGCCCTGGGCGATAATGCTTACGACAGCGGCTTGCCGACCGAGTATAGCACTTGCTATGATCCGACCTGGGGGGCATTCAAGAACCGCACTTACCCGGTCCCCGGGAATCACGACTACCTGACTCCCGGAGCGTCGGGGTATTTTGGGTATTACGGCGCTGCAGCCGGCAATCCATCCCAGGGGTACTACAGCTTTGACCTGGGTACCTGGCATATCCTGGCGATCAACTCGAATTGCACACCGGTCGGTGGTTGCGGTTCCAGTAACCCTGAGACCCAATGGGTCGCTGCGGATCTGGCCGCTCACCCAGCTCAATGCACCCTGGCTTTCTGGCACCACCCCTATTTCAGCTCCGGCCATACCGGAAACAGTTCTTCGATGACCGCCATTTTTACAGAATTATATAAGGCGGGCGTCGATGTGGTGTTGAGCGGGCACGATCATGACTACGAACGCTTTGCTCCCCAAGATCCCGGGGGTGTGTTGGATCCCGCCCGGGGAATTACCGAATTCGTCGTCGGGACGGGCGGCAGTAATTTCAGCGCAATTCTGCAGCCCCTCAAGCCGAACAGCCAGACCATCCAGAATACGGCTTTCGGGGTGCTCAAGCTGAACCTCGACCCGGGTAGTTACTCCTGGCAATTCATCTCCGTCGATGGGAGCTATTCCGATAGCGGTACCGGAAAATGCCATTAAGTCATTTTCCTGCTTGACAGGAGATCAAAATCCAGGGATAATGACCTCGTAAATAGAATGTATGTTCTAATTATGAGGCCATTGGATGACTCGAATCCTGTTCTTCACCGATCAGCACTCTTTTTACTTAACCGAACAAGCGAAACCTGCCCACCAGTTGGTCGACGAAATCAACGCGGGCTGCTGCAGTTTTGACCTGTCTGGATTGGCGACCCCCCGCCAGCCCGGTCATTGGGTTTCTTTCTGCCACGGGGGGATGGTGCTGGTCACCTGGGCGCTGGACCCGGGATATGCCGGCCAAAATGCACAGCAGTATGCCCCTGCCCTTACCGGACGTGAAAAACAGGTGCTTCAGGCGCTTGCGCAGGGCCTCACTCAGAAGGCGATGGCGAACCGCCTGGGCATCAAACGCCGTACCATCCAATACTACCTGCATATTCTACGGATGAAAACTGGTGCGCAGACCAATGAAGAACTGGCAGCGCGGGGAGTTTCGCTCGGTTTGTGTTTGCCTCCCGGGTGCGAGAACGTTTAGGGTGCGGCGCTGCGATCAGGCTGTCCCCAACTCCCACGTCTGGTATAGGCCTAATTTGCCCCCCTCGCCATCGCTTAAGAACGTCTCAATGACCCGGAAACCGCTGGCTTGAGCCAGGTCTTGCAGTTCATCCTTGCTGAAATGGTGAGCGTAACGCAACCCATAACCCGCATGTCGCCAATCCAGCAGGTGATCGCCCCGCTCCACTTGTTCCTCGGTCAACCCGGCGCGCTCCCAGGGCAGGCAGCGCGCCGCCAGCTTGGAGCTGTTCAGGAATTGCCAGACGGAGTGGATGAAAACCGGCTCTGGCGACGGGCTGGCCTCCAGGAGAGTGCGCACCTGGATGAGCAATCTCAGGCGCAAGGCCTGGCTCGGTATATGGTGGAGCACGGCAAAAGCCAGAACAGCGGTCACGGGTTGGGCGGGGCGTGTTTTTTCTGGCAGGGCTTCAGGCTCGGCCAGGTTTGCTTCCTGAAAAATGGCTTGCAATGCACCCCTGCGAGATGCCTGAAATGCGTTCTCTGCTTCATCGAGCAATCCTCGGCTGAAGTCCAGGCCCAGGTAAACGCCGCGCTGACCCCGCTCCGCCAGGTGCACGGCCAGTTCACCGTTGCCGCATCCCAGGTCAACCAGGTTAGCCTCCAGGGGTAGGCGCTGCATCACCTGGCGCACTCCCGGTTGGAGGCGCCGGCGGGTGCGCGCGAACGGCCCGGCAAAGTTCTGGTAAAATAGATGATTAATGTCCAAAAGATGCTGGACGATGTTAGGTTGCATCTTCTTATTATAAGGGGATGAGGTTCTTTTCCCTTATTGCCTTTTAACCTGTTCCTTATTGGCCTTTTTATCATGGATGCGGATACCTGGCGCCTTGCGCGCGAACATACCCCCGAAAAGCTGGCTGCTGCCCGCGTGGTGCTCGAAGAGATTCGC
>JAQTMA010000256.1 GCA_028714615.1 Anaerolineaceae bacterium
GCGGCATCGTCTATGCGATGCTAAAGCAGGTGATGACGGCCACCTTTGACGAGCGCATGGCAATCGCCGTCCCCGATGTGTCTGCTATCGATTCGGTCTGGGAACAATCCGCTCGCCAGCGAGGCTCACTGGAAAGCGTCACCTTGAACACTCTACGCGAGCTCGGAAAATTGAACCCGCAAGGCCATGTGCACGCTCAGGAGCTTTATGCCGCCGTAAATATTGTCCGGCGTTGCCCCCCTGCTCCAATCTTCAGCCTGCTGGCTACCAACCCGGCCATCCAGCACGTAGGCGACCTGTATTATCGGTTGCACGACAACCCCAAACCGGAGGGGTCCGCATGATCGAAACCAAGCATTTTAGTTTGATCAAGCCCACCATTCACACACCCTTCAATGTAGATTTTGCCTGGTGGAAGCAGCATGATAATAACTGGCGCGTATATATCCAGAGCGTTTTGTGCCTTGAGCACCAGAAGGCTTACTCGGAAGTGCAAACCGGCCAGGATATCGACTGGGTGGATGATCAAACCGGCGAAGTCACTTCTGTCGATGGTCTTTCACACGTTCTGATAACTCATTGCGCCCGCCAGCCTGGTTTTTTGAGTGAACATACTGCCCTGGTTGATGCCGCCTTCCGCATCCTGATGGCGAACGGCAATACCCCTATGACGCCTGCCGAACTCGGGGAACGTCTGAACCGCCCCCCTGAAACGATCTTGCGCACCCTGGCTGGCTCGACAGTATATAAGGGCATCCGCCCCCGTAAAAGCTAATCATCCAACCAAGACGACCAATCTGGTTTACTTCGAATAGTCTCCTCCCTGGTACCGGCCTGTATATGGAGCCCGGGCACATCGTCCCGACGCCCTACCGGGATCCTCGCCTGGTGTCCTTAGGAGGCTCCCTCACAGAACCCCGGGCGCCTCTGCCCGAGCTACCTAATCAAGCCGGTACGCGGTTCATCGTCGAAACACGGGAGAGACCCCGCCCATGCTAAAAACATCCGGCGCAAAGTCCCGAGTGGGGATTTCCCTTGTCTCGGGTAGGGAAACCCCCACTTGTGTCCGGCGCCACAGGCAGGTATAGTAATTGCATCACCGTTCTGGATAAGGGGGACTTGACCAGAATGAACAGAAGATCACCGGCGGAGGTTGGGTGCCGGTGATCTTCTTCATTTCAACCACATTGCTCAACTAACCCATCCACGGTAAATCCGAATAAGCCTCATTTCCGTTTTACTTGCACTATATAGGGCGGTATAATTCTATTCATTGCGGGGACGTTAATATTTAGCAAACCCGCCCCTGTAGCGCAATGGACAGAGCACCTGCCTTCTAAGCAGATGGTTGTGGGTTCGAATCCCACCAGGGGCATCAAAAGCTCTGCCCATCCGGGTAGATTGAATGCTGAAGATCGCATTCAAGGAGTATCATGTATGCACACGCTGAATAATCAACCTGTTAACACCCATTCAACCAATTACCATCGCGGTACTCGCCCGCTCGAGTTTGCCGGTATCGTAAACTGGCGGCTGAGTATTTTACCCACGTATTGGCGCCCTCCCACCGATGTCTACGAAACTGAAGATAAATACATCGTCCGGGTAGAGATCCCCGGAATGCGTGATGGTGAATTCTCGGTATCGGTTGAAAATCGCATTCTTACCATCCGCGGCACTCGACCTGATTCGACAGAACGCCGTGCATTCCATCAAATGGAAATTCGATTTGGCGAGTTTAGCACCGAAGTCGAGTTACCCACCAACGCTGACGCCAACCAGATTCTGGCCGAGTATGAAGATGGTTTCCTCCGTGTGTTCTTACCCAAGGCCACCCCTCGCGTCATCCCTATCGCCGATTGAACTGATAACCTCTATGCCAGCTTCCCGTTGGAACACCAAAATTGACGAAATCTTTGATTGGACTGAATTTGACCCGCTAGAAGAGAACGGGGTCTCCCTCAGCCCGATCATGGCCCGCGTTCAGAATAAGGACGAAGGCGAAGAAGGTGAGCTGCCGGCACAGGGAGATAAAGAAATCACCATGCCAGAGGTGTTACCCATTCTACCTTTACGAGGCGTGGTCGTTTACCCGCAAACAGCCGTACCTCTCACGATTGGGCAACCTCGCTCCATCCGCCTGGTCGACGACGTTGTCGCTGCTGATCGCTTGATTGGACTGGTGACTTCACGGAATGCGGATCTCGATAATCCCGGACCGGAGGATTTATTCGGCATTGGCACAATAGCCTCCGTCCACCGCCTGTTCCGCGCGCCGGATGGCACTATCCGCTTGCTTATTCAAGGCTCAGCTCGTTTCAAAGTCGTCGAGTTCGTCCAGCATGAGCCTTACCTCAAAGCGCGCATCCAGCTCATCCCGGAAACAGTCGAAACTGGCTTGGAAGTCGATGCCCTGGCGCGAAACGCCCGTGATCAATTCGAACACATTGCGGAGATGATCCCATCGATCCCCCGCGAGCTCGTTACATCGATTTCGGCCCTGGAGGACCCGCTCACAACCGTCTATACCATCGCCAACTTCCAGCGCATGGACCTATCTGAAGCGCAAGCCATCCTCGAAATCGATTCGATCTCCGAGAAACTCCACCGGCTGGTCAATGTTTTAACCCGGGAAGGCGAAGTGCTCGAGTTAGGGCAAAAAATCCAGAATGAAGCCCGCTCAGAGATCGAAAAAATGCAGCGAGAGTATTTCTTGCGTGAACAACTGAAAGCCATCCAGCGGGAACTAGGCGAATCTGACGAACAGACTGCTGATTTGGAGGAATTCCGCAAGAAGCTTGAGACTGCCAAAATGCCAGATGAGGCAGAACGGCAGACCAAACGCGAGATCGATCGACTGTCCCGGTTACCGACTGCCGCTGCTGAATATGGCGTCATTCGCACGTACCTGGACTGGCTGGTTTCGCTTCCCTGGTCGAAAATTACTCCTGACGATCTGGACATCATACACGCACGCCAGGTACTTGATCAAGATCATTACGGGCTACAAGATGTCAAGCAGCGCATCCTCGAATTCCTCGCAGTGCGTAAGTTACGTCTGGAACGCCACGACGAATTTAGCCTGCAAATATCCACCGATCTGATCCGCCATGAACGTGAGGGTGTCATCCTGTGTTTCATCGGCCCTCCTGGCGTTGGGAAGACTTCGCTCGGGCAGTCCATTGCCCGCGCGATGGGCCGCAAGTTCGTGCGCATCTCGTTAGGTGGGGTGCGCGACGAAGCCGAAATCCGCGGTCATCGCCGTACATACATCGGCGCCATGCCAGGACGCATCCTGCAAGCACTGCGCCGCATCGACACTCGTAATCCGGTTTTTATGCTCGATGAGGTGGATAAACTTAGTTTCGACTTCCACGGCGACCCGGCTTCTGCTCTGCTCGAAGTGCTTGACCCCGAACAGAATTCCGAATTCCGCGACAACTACCTGGAAGTACCTTTTGATCTCTCCCAGGTCATGTTTATCACCACGGCGAACACGCTGGAGACGATTCCTGCGCCATTACTCGACCGAATGGAGATCATCCAACTCGCTGGCTACACCGAAAACGAGAAGTTGGCGATTGCCCGGAATTATCTCATCCCCCGCCAGATGCGCGAGAATGGATTGCGGGGTAGCGAGGTAACCTTCTCTGATGAAGCCGTCCAGGCCATCATCCGCCTTTACACACGTGAAGCCGGTGTTCGTAACCTGGAACGCGAGATCGGGGCCGTCTGCCGGAAAGTTGTCACCCGCCTGACTGAAGGTAAAAACGAGACCAAAATGGTTAGCCCCGAACTGGTGCGCCAGTATTTAGGAAGACCTCATTTCCTGGGCACCGAAGAGATCCTCATGCGCACAGCCATCCCGGGCGTCGCTACCGGCTTAGCGTGGACCCCTGTTGGTGGCGAAGTGTTATTCATCGAAGCTACCCGTATGCCAGGCGCCAAGGGCTTTCAGATTACCGGCTCCCTCGGCAACGTTATGCAAGAATCGGCGCGCGCAGCGCTTTCCTTCGTTCGTTCCCGCGCAGAACAATTGCATTTGGATCCAAACTTCTTTGAAGCCTCCGACATACACATCCACATTCCGGCAGGGGCCACCCCGAAAGACGGCCCATCCGCCGGCGTCACTATGGCAACTGCCTTGGTCTCGCTTATTTCCCAGCGCTCAGTCAGGCCGGACGTCGGTATGACCGGTGAGATCACCTTACGAGGTCAGGTTCTGCCGGTCGGTGGTATCAAAGAGAAGATCCTGGCTGCCCATCGTGCGGGAATAAAAACCATCATCCTGCCTCGCCGGAATGAGACTGATTTGGAGGACCTTCCCGAAGAGGTGCGCCAGGCTATGACATTCAAGCCGGTAGATACAGTCGATGAAGTCCTCGAGGTTGCATTAGAACCAAAACCCACTCCAAAACGAAGCATTCGTCGCAAAAGCAATAAGATGGTAGAGGCTCCTCATGTCGCGGTTGATGCTCCTGGAAGATGATCGCACAATGGTGGCCCTCTTAACGACCTTGCTCGAGATGGAAGGATATCAGGTCTCTGTCCTGCCCGATCCGGATGCTAATAGCCTCGTACGGGCAATTCGGAGCCAGACCCCTGATATCGTGATGATGGATGTCAACTTACGCAACGTATCGGGTGTAGATTTATTGCTGCGCCTGCGTAAAGAACCAGATTTCGCCGGGATGAAAGTCCTGATGACCTCCGGTATGGATATGCGCGATCAATGTCTGAAAGCTGGAGCGGACGGCTTTCTGATGAAACCGTACATGCCAGATGACCTGCTCCAACAGTTGCATAGACATAATGGAAAACCTAAGAATTAAGCGCCTTGTTGAAGAACCACACCAATCAGATATTTCCTTTGGAAGATAAGGAGTTAATTGTGGGGAAAAAGCACACCCGCGCCCCGTATCAGTGGCGCATGATGGATCTCCACGTTCATACCCCCGCCTCGAGCGATTACCAGCAGCCTGACGTTAGTTACATCGATGTGCTCCGTCGGGCCGAATCGCGGGGAGTGGAGATCATGGCCTTTACCGACCATAATACCATGGCGGGATATCGTCACATGCAGGAGGAGATCCACCAACTCACCTTGTTGGAACAGCTCAACCGCCTGCTGCCTGAGGAGCGCGAGCGCCTCACCGAGTACCGCCGGCTGATGGGTAAGGTGCTGGTACTACCCGGTTTTGAAGTTACCGCAACCTTCGGGTTTCACATCATGGGCATTTTCCCTCCTGATAAGCCGATCCGAGACATTGAGCACTTGCTGCTCAACATGAATATCCCTGCTAATCATTTAGACGAAGGTTCGGCTACCGTGGGAGCGACGCTCGACGTTCTCAGTGTTTACCGTATGATCAACCAGGCCGGTGGAATCGTGATCGCCGCTCACGCCAATTCAAGCAACGGGGTTGCCATGCGTGGCTTTACTTTCGGCGGGCAAACCAAGATCGCATACACCCAGGATCCGAATCTCCACGCTCTGGAAGTCACTGATCTCGAACAAACCGGACCACGCACGACGGCTGCTTTTTTCAACGGCTCTAAACCGGAATACCCCCGCCGGATGCATTGCATCCAGGGCTCGGATGCCCATCGCCTGGTGACCGATAACAGCCGTAAAAAGAACCCGGGCATCGGCGATCGGGC
>JAQTMA010000257.1 GCA_028714615.1 Anaerolineaceae bacterium
CGAGGTCGGGTAACCCCCAGGCAGCTTCGATCGTCTTCAGCAAAGAGTAATGTGAATACGACGTGTCGTCTTGAAAACCGCTCTTGACCACCTTGGAGATGAGCAGCGCAGCGACATGCCCGCCGCCGTTTTTGCCTTGACCACAGCAAAATGCATGCGTAGTGCCTTCATCAAAAACCACGGTAATCAAGGTGGCCTGATCATATGCAGGGGAAGATTGGATTTTCTCGATGGTCACGCCTAACCAATCATCGGTTTGGCTCAGCGTGCAATCATGCCCGTCGTTACACACATTTGGAGCAATGAACGCAAAGTTGGGTAAATTCCCGCTTTTCAGGTCAGAATCCAGCTCTGTCGCAGGAACGATGTGACTTTTACAGCGCGTGGTGTCCTTGCGGATCGGATCGAAATAGATGAAAGGATTATGGCGTTGTGCGTACTGCCCGCTGCTTCCGGTAAAACAGGCTGAGGGCATATCCTCCTGATAGGTCTTCCAGGTACGCTGGCTGGCTTCGATCTGGTCAGGCAAACTGGGGGCGTTGACAAAGCAATCGCTGCAATCTGATTGGATGCCGAAGGTGTCCCCGCCGATCAGCGCCAGGTAATTGGGTAGGCTGGGGTGGCTGACTGCATAATATTGAGTCAGCAGGGTGTACTGGTCGATCCAGCGGTTGAAATTCGGCATCTGCTGGGTGTTTCCCACGACAGCACTGTAATCGTGATTCTCCAGGAGGATTACGATAATGTGCGAGAAATTGGGTAGTCCTGGGGTTGGCAACCGCACCGGCAGGGTGGGAAGCGCCGGGCCTGTTATCGGGACGGCTGGAGTATCCGAAGCCGCCGGATCTGCCGTGGTGCATTGGGCTCCCCTGCAGGCGGCGGCGCTCGCCCCAGGAAGGGGTGATACGCCACTGGGATTGGAGGTACAACTGTTGATCACCAGGCTGAAGCCTATTACTACGAAAATGAAAACAGGTATCCTTGAGTAATTTTTTTTTGCCATACTGAATTCTCTCCCCTCTCTCCTACCGGGCGCTTGGAAATGCTCCTATAGAGGTCTCAGGATCCTACCACCCACCCCATAGGATACAATATTTTTATGGCTCACGGGTGAAAATGAGAGAAATCTAATACTTTTCTCCATTTGGGGATACACTTGTATCCTTCGAATTCTACCGCTATTGCTGTGACCAGCATCGAAAGAAGGAAGTCTCCCGTGTCAGTGCCGAATGAAAGCTTAGAAAACAAATCAAAGTCGAACAGCATTTTTTCCTTGCCCCGCAATGTATGGGCCGTCAGCCTAACGTCGCTTTTCATGGATATCTCCAGTGAGATGGTGATCAACATCCTGCCGCTCTTCCTCGCCAACGTTCTGGGGATTAAAACCGATATCATCGGGGTGATCGAGGGCGTTGCGGACGCTACTGCCAGCATTTTGAAGCTATTTTCTGGCTGGCTCTCGGACAAGGTCGGTGGTCGCAAGTGGTGGGCTGTTCTCGGCTATAGCATCTCGGCGCTCTCGAAGCCATTTTTTTACCTGGCCAATTCTTGGGGCATGGTGGCCGGTACTCGCTGGATCGACCGGGTGGGGAAGGGCATCCGCACAGCCCCGCGCGATGCCTTGGTCGCCGATTCCATCGATGCTGGTCGTCGTGGCCTGGCATTCGGGTTTCACCGTGCTGCGGACACCGCCGGAGCGATGCTGGGCTTGCTGGTAGCCTGGTTGGTGGTTTGGCTTAGCCAGGCCAACCAGAACCTCTTGCGGGCTGCCACCTTCCGCACCATTGTCCTGATCTCAATCGTCCCCGCAATCCTGGCCGTGCTTTCCCTGGTCGTGGTCGCCCAAGACGTTCCCATACAGGCTGAACGAGCCAGGCCGAAGTTTGCCCTGGCGCCCCTCGGGCGGCCATTCCTGATCTTCCTGGGGATCGTCAGCATCTTCACTCTAGGCAATTCATCGGATGCATTCCTGGTGCTGCGGGCGCAGGAACGCGGCATCAGCCTGGTCGGGATAATCGCGATGTTGGCGACCTTTAACTTGATCTATACCCTGACCTCTACCCCAGCCGGGTCCTTGTCTGATCGGGTCGGCCGCCGCCGGTTGATCGTCGTTGGCTGGGCAGTGTATGGCTTGATCTATCTGGGTTTTGCCTTGGCCCGCACCGGTCTCCAGGTTTTTATCCTCTATGCTTTGTACGGTCTCTATTATGGTCTGGCATATGGCACCGCGAATGCCCTGGTGGCCGACCTGGTTCCACAGCACCTGCGTGGTACGGCGTACGGCACGTATAACGCGGTGATCGGAATCCTGGCCTTCCCCGCATCAGTCATCGCCGGAGTGCTCTGGCAGGGGGTTGGGGTTTGGAATGGTTTTGGCCCTTCAGCTCCGTTCCTTTTTGGCGCCATTCTGGCGTTGCTCGCGGCTGGATTGATGGTATTGTGGATGCGCCGGCTGAAGCCAGCCCCAACGACCCAGGACGCCTGAATCATCACTCCCGTTACCCTGGATGCCATACCTTGCTACAGTCGATGTTCGCCAACCATTTCATTCTGAAATTGCTGCTCACGCCGTTGATCATCATCACCGCCACGTGGGTCGCTCGTCGCTGGGGAGAGCGCATTGGAGGGCTGATGATCGGACTTCCACTTACCTCGGCGCCCGTCTCTGTTTTTTTTGCCATCGAGCAGGGCAACCATTTCGCTTCGAACGCCGCCAGAGGTTCGCTGCTCGGGTTGATCCCGGTGGCGGCCTTTTGTGTGGGATACGTGCGTAGTGCGCGCAGATTACCCTGGTATCTGGCTGCCGGGTTAAGCTCGGCCATCTACCTGTTAACCGTTTGGGGGATGTCATTTCTTTCTCCTTCGCTCGGCTGGCTTATTCTAACCGTCGTATCCGGTTTGAGCCTGGCCTTGTTCCTGACCGGCAAGCAGGCTGCTCAAGTCCAGACGATGGCATCTCCCTGGTGGGACCTACCGATGAGAATCCTGATTGCAACCACGATTCTGGTTCTCATCACCACCGCGGCCGGAAAGCTCGGCCCAAAATGGAGCGGCTTGCTATCACCATTTCCCATCTTCACGTTTGTCATGGTCACCTTTGCCCACAGCCAGGGAGGGGCGGTGGCAGCCGGGCGCTTGATTCGCGGCGTGCTTACCGGTTTGTTTGCTTACCTGGCTTTCTTTATCGTAGTCACCTTGCTGATCGAACGCACCAATGAGGTTGCCGTTTACGCGCTGGCCGCCCTGGCCGCTTTGGGGGTAAATGCCACGTCCCTCCTGACCCTGCTGCATAATTCTCAATCCCACGGCGATTCCCATTAAACCCGAAAATTGCAATTCGGCTGAAAATGGGTATAATGGTTATCGGCTTATTGGACAGGATGTCACATGGGGGTTTGTCATGGGGAAACCTGCCTAATGGTAGAAAAATGGGCGACTTTCATCCTGGAGACGTCCGCTGTGGAGGGTATACTTACATGGTTGATCCGACAGAACAACCCGCCATAGGAAAGCTGCACCCCACCCGGGATGATGAGTGGGGTGTTCGATTATCGATCCATGCTTCTCCTTTGTTGCGCATCTTGCTGGTCACCTGCTCGGTGTTGTTGAGCGAATTCATCGCTTACCTTCTGATCGACAGATGGAATTTCGCATCCAACTTAATGGGTGCTATGGTAGATTCTCTGATCACCACCGCGTTTGTTTTCCCGGTGGTGTATTTATTGATATTCAAGCCCATGCGAACCCAGGTCCTCCAGTTGCAGGAATTGGAAAAAACGCTCCGCCAGCGTGAAGCAGACTACCGTGGGATTGTGGAAGATCAGACTGAGCTGATCTGCTGGATTGACCCACATGGGAAAATCAGCTTCATTAATGGCGCGTTTTCCAAATACAATCCAGATTCATCCGAGAAAGTCCTTGGACAGGATTATCTATGCTGGTTTTTTCCGGAAGACTTGCCGGCTGTTCAAGCCCAGGTCTCCCGGCTAACCCCCGACCATCCCATTGAAATTGGCGAGTATCGCCAAAACTCGGAAGCAGGAGAGGTGTTCTGGTTCTCATGGACGATCCGAGCCATCTATAATCCGGCGGGTGAATTGGTCCATTATCAGGCCGTAGGGAGGGATACGACCGATTACCACAGGGCGATGGCAGCATTACAGGAAGCCCGAGATGGATTGGAGGTCAAGGTTCAGCAGCGCACGCGTGAAATGGCGCGCATCAACCGGGAGCTCCGGGCTGAAATCGCGACGCGTAAACAAAATGAAGATCGCATTAAAATGCAATCCACAGCCCTGGAAGCCGCGGCCGATGGCATCATGATCACCGATCGTAACGGCGTCATCCAGTGGGGCAACCCGTCTCTGTCTGAATTAACTGGGTACCCATTATCCGAATTGATTGGCCAGACCCCAGCGCTTTTCAATTCAGGAATCCACTCAAAATTGTTTTACACAACTCTATGGAGTACGATCCTAGCGGGAGAGGTTTGGCGAGGGGAAACCTACAACCGGCGCAAAGACGGTACTCAATATGTTGAAGAACAGACCATCACCCCGGTATCGAATGAGACCGGGACGATCTCGAATTTTATCGCGATCAAACACGACATCACCGCTCGTAAGTCGAGTGAAGAGCAAATATCCCGGCGCAACTGGGAACTTCAGGCTCTGAATTCGGTTGGTAATTCGGTCTCGCCGTCTTTAGATATCAACTGGAGGCTTGGCAAACTTAAGCAGTTGTTAGCCCAGGAAATGTCAGTGCCTTCAGGAGCAGTATATTCGTATGACCCTGATCAGGATCGTTTCCACTTGGAAATGGCCTGGGGATCGCCCGTAAATTCTCCTGAGGTTTCCGTCTTCACACCCATTGATCATGCCCGGGTTCTACAGGAAAAGCAACCTTTCCTGGTGGCTCCGGAATTGTCTGGGCACGTAGACATCCTTAGTATTCCTCTGCTCTCTCATGGTGAATTACAGGGGGTGATCAACCTGTCTATCCAGGGTTCGGATATTAGCAAAGAGGAGAGCTTCGACTTCCTAGCATCGCTAGGCAATCAGATCGGAGTAGCTATCCACAATGCCAGGCTCTATAAGGCCGAGAAACAGGCTCGCCAAACATCTGAGGTCTTGCGGGATGCCAGCCTGGCGCTCTCTCAGACTTTGGAGCTGGATACCGTTATGCGCACCTTGCATGATTCGGCTACCCACCTGGTTCCGATCGCCGATCGCATCCGTGTATTCACCCTGGAGGATGCAATCTTGCAAGAAGTTAACATCGAAGGAATCGAGCCTGCTGCAGACAATGAAGCCACAGGCCTCTTGGACGTACATAGACACCCTCTCTTCCGGGAGATCGCTGAATCTCGGGCAGCCAGGCTCGTGGAAGACACCCAGATTGAACCGCTCTGGCGACCAGATCTCACTCAAGCAACAACCCGCTGCTGGTTGGGGGTACCTATCCGGGTGGCAGGTGAAATTAAGGGATTTTGCTGTCTGGAGAGCGATCACCCGGGAAGCTTCACCCATGGCCACATCCGCATAATCGAAGCCTTATTAGCGGAGGCTGCAGTGGCGATCCAAAACGCGCGCCTGTATAAGGAAATCCACACGGGGCGTGAGCGTTTGCAGGCATTATCTCGCCGGCTCGTCGAAG
>JAQTMA010000258.1 GCA_028714615.1 Anaerolineaceae bacterium
CGTCCGGGATGCGAGTGATGTAGGTGCCGCGCCCTTGTTGGGTGGAGATCAGCCCGGCTTCATCGAGCATGCGGTAGGCGCGCGCGACGGTGTTGAAGTTGATGCGCAACTCCTCCGACAGTTTGCGCACGGTGGGGAGCTGATCTTCCGGCAGGAGCTCGCCGCGCAGCATTTGCTCTTTCACCTGGTCAACAATCTGGGCATAGATCGGGATACCGGAGCGGAAATCGAGCAGCATTTTGATTTGTTTTTCATTCTTTCCCAATGCTCATCTCCGAATTGTATCATTGTATCATTGAACTAATTGTATACCAATCCTGCGCTTTGTCAAGAGGGAATTGCCTGGTCTGCTATAATGAGAAATAGGAGGGCATTCCGATGAGTCAGGCCAATATCTATATCACCCAGGTGGACGCAGACAAAATTCGCAACTTGTTATGGGAAGCAAAGAATACGAACTACCGCGGCAGCCCCTATTTGAAACAACTCGCAAAGGAGTTGGACCGGGCGGTCATCGTCCAGCCTCAAGAAATCCCGCCCGACGTCATCACGATGAACTCCACCGCGGTCTTGCTCGATATAGACACCGGGGAAGAGATGCGCTACACCCTGGTTTTTCCGGAAGCGGCCGATATCACCCAGGGCAAAATCTCGATTTTAGCGCCCATCGGAACGGGGATGTTGGGCTTTCGGGTAGGCGATAGCTTTGAATGGGATACACCCGGAGGAAAACGCGTGATTCGGGTGGAAAAAGTGTTGTTTCAACCCGAAGCGACCGGCGATTACCAATAATCCCTCAGGTAGCCTTTGCGGTTCACCCGGTGAGGGAACCCGTGGGCCACGCCCAGCGTCCAAAAGATACAGAGAGCCTGAGATCTGGAGGACCAATGAACACTTTTTCACGGTTCCGTTCCCCAAGTTTTATTTTTCTGGCGCTGGCCGTTCTCATAACCAGCTGCACCCCCACCCCGCCTGGCTCGACCCAGCCCAGGTCGGACGCCGAGAACCAGGTAGCCGCCTCCAAGCTCAACCGGGTTACGAATCCTCAAACCTCTGCCGCCGATTTGGAAATCCTGGCGGCGGGCAACTACGCCTTTGCCATGCATCTCTACCAGCAGTTGCGCCAGAAAGACGGCAACCTGTTCTTCTCGCCCTACAGCATCTCGCTGGCGCTGGGGATGACATACGGCGGCGCTCGCGGTGAAACCGCCCAGCAGATGGCCGACGTGTTTCACTTCACCCTGCCCGCTGACCAACTGCACCCGGCCTTCAATGCCGTAGATCAGGCGCTTGCAGCCCTGGGCTCCGCGCCTGCCAAGGCGACGCCCTCCCCGTCCGAGCCCGCTGGTCAGGGGCTGCAGCTCAACCTCGCCAACGCCATCTGGGGACAAAAAGGCCACATTTTTTTGCAGAGCTATCTCGACCTGCTGGCCCAGAACTACGGAGCAGGCGTACGCCTGGTCGATTTTGAAAAGGCGACCGAGCAGGCTCGCCAGGCGATCAACGATTGGGTCAGCCAGCAGACGCAGCAGAAAATCAAAGACCTCTTCCCGCAGGGCAGCCTGGATTCCAGCACGCGCCTGGCCCTGGTGAACGCCATCTACTTCAAAGCTTCCTGGCTGTTCCCCTTCAACGAATCCGCCACAAAAGATGGCCCTTTCCACTTGAAAGACGGCAGTCAAGTGAGCGTCCCAATGATGAACTCGAGCATAGCTGCTACCCAGTATCTGCAAGGCGATGGGTTCCAGGCGGTCAGCCTGCCGTATTTCGATCGTCGCGCCAATATGGTGGTCGTCCTGCCGGAGGTAGGCCAGTTCGACAACATTGATGCCAGCCTGGATACTTCTAAAGTAGAGGCAATCCTGAATGGGTTACAGAGCAATCATATCGATCTGACCCTGCCGAAACTCAAAATCGAATCGAGCTTCAGCCTAGGCGACGCCCTGGCCAACCTGGGCATGCCCGCCGCCTTCGCTGGCGGTAAAGCGGATTTCTCCGGGATGGATGGGCAGCGCGACCTGTTCATCTCGGCAGTGGTGCATAAAGCTTTTGTGGCTGTCGACGAAAAAGGCACCGAAGCTGCCGCAGCCACGGGAGTCGCCGTAGCTGCTAGCGCGATGATGAACCCACCGGTCGTGGTTGTCGATCGCCCATTTATTTTCTTCATTTACGCCCCTGAGAGCGGGACGATCCTGTTCGCCGGGCGGGTGATGGACCCGCGCTGACCGGTCGCTCAGTCACGACCGGAGCTGTTCGTAACCTAAACTGCGCCTGACGCCCAGACCGCCAAAAAATTCTGCCGGTTGGGTTACGATGAGCTGCTTACCGGGATAATCCCCAGGGTTGCGCGTCACGAGATAGATACAACCAGCCCCGTTCCCTGCCGCCATTTGAACGGCATCCTCAAAATCTTGCCACGCCAGGTCGCAAGCAGTTGCAATCACCTCGCTATCCACCCCGGCCACGGTAAACACCCGGAGTAGCATCCGAATCGCCTGGTAAGCTTTCTCCTTGTCCGCTTTTTCTGCTGTCCGCGTTTCTATTCATAGAGATGCATCTCTACAGAATCCTCACCACCTATAGGAGTGCATATGGCAGGAACAACGCTTCCCAGAGCGGGCAGTACCTACATCCAGGATGACGAGGCTGAACTGGTGCGGGCGGCGCAAAACAGCCTGGCCGGCTTCCAGCCACTATACCAGCGCTGGCTGGCCCGAGTGTATCGTTACTTCTACTTTCGGTGTGGCAGGCTGAAAGACGCCGAAGACCTGACTTCCCGGGTTTTCCTCAAGGTTTACGAAGAGCTGCCGCGCTATCAAGAGCGTGGCCGCTTCTCCGCCTGGTTATTCACCATTGCCCGGCGCCAGGTGATCGATTTTTACCGCACGCAAGGCAGAGAGGTGTCGCTGGAAGAACTCGACCCGCTGGATGGCGCTTACGACCTGCTCACCCAGGCGATTCGTTCGGATGAAATCCAGCGCCTGCACCGGTTGGTGCGCAACCTGCCCGACGAGGAGCAGGAGCTGATCCGGTTACGCTTTGTGGCCGAGCTGAGCTACCGTGAAATTGGCGCGGTGATTGGCCGAAGAGAAGATGCCGTCCGAAAATCCGTATCCCGGCTGCTGGCCCGGTTGCAAAGCCAGTTGGAGACAAAACATGACTAGCCCACATATTTCAGATTTCGAAGAGAAGGTCCACCTGGCCACGCAAGTCCCGGGACCGAGCCAGGCGTTTGAAGAACACCTGTGGCGGAGCATCGCCAGCCAACCGGCTCGAGGACCGCTCCCGGCGAAACCCGGGCGATTCACCTGGCATATATTTCCTCGCCCGCTATGGATTGCGGCCGCGGCGATGCTGGTGATCGCAATCATCATCTCGTCGGTAGGACCGCAAAGGGTGCTGGCATCCTTCCGCTCGCTGTTTGGCTTTATCCCGGGGGTCGGGTTTGTGGAGAATACCGAAACCGTCCGCTTTATCGATGGAGCGGTGCAGGCCGAACGAGAGGGAATCACCGTCACCGTCGAAAGCGGGGCAATCGATGCGCAGGGCTTTCACCTGAGCATGAAAGTCGAAGGCATGCCGCGAGACAAATCCCTATATACAGCCTCATCCAGGGGAACAACAGAAAACCCCTATCTGCAATTACCCTCCGGTGAAACCCTGCAGCTTTTATCCGGTGCGTCGGGAGCAGGGGACTCGATCCAAGCACAATATCTCTTTCAATCGGTCCCCGATGGGGTGGATAGCGTGCTCCTCGTTCTGCCGAGTTTGCCCGGCCTGGAGCCAGGGAAAGCTCCTGACGACTGGCAGATTCCGCTAAAGCTGCGCGCTGCCAGCGGCAGCGATCGCATCACGGCCTCGACCCCGCTGCAGCTCAGGAGCGAGCGCCATGGCGGCACAACCCTGATATTGGAAGAAGTGGCCCAGGACGCGGAAAAGACCATGCTGCAGGTGCGCCTGGATACGGGCGATGCCTGGATCTCGCTCAATGGCGAGTGGTGGACCCGGCTGCGCCTGACCGACCGGGATGGAAAGATCTACCCTCTGACCGACACGCCGACTGCCGACCCGATGAACACGCTCGTGCGTGTGCTGAGGACGGTGCCCTTCATCCACGCAGAACGGCTTACCCTAAGCCTGGATCAGACGGATATGACCATTGCCGTCCGCATCGACGATCAGCCCGGTTTCCGCTTCGATCCGGGGAGAGATGCTCAAGTCGGGCAGACCTGGCGCCTGGACAAAACCTTGCAGGTGCAGGGTTATTCGCTGCACTTCACCCGGGCAGAGCTGGCTCAGGAGGAGCGTGGCAGCGCCCTGCGCTTCGACGTCGATCCGCAACCGGGATTGACGACCCTGCTCCTGGGCTGCGGGAACGCAGATGATTGTTCGGGGGGAACCGCCGGTAGGTGGAACGGCTCTGGTCCCATGCAGACCGACCTCGCTTTCAAGAAGATTCCCAACCGGGTCGTCCAGGTCAGGGTCGCCAGTCTGATGACCAGCGTTCAAGGTCCCTGGCAAATCGATTGGCAGACGCAGCCGTTACCGGCCGAGATACAGGCGCGGCCCAGCTCCACCCCGGCTCCGACCGCAACTATCCCCGCACCGACACCGACCGCTCCCGTCCAGGACACGCTGGCCGGCGAAGTGAGAGACCTGCTCCAGAAAGGCTTCACGGCCCTCTATGGCCAGGCGGGCTGGGTGCATATCGTCTCGGAAAAGATCGAGCCCGAGAATAGCGGTTATATCGGTCCGGCACATTCCATCAATGAAATCTGGCAGTATGTAGAAGCCGATGGAACAATTCATAAGAACGTCTGGCTGGGAATGACGCTGGATGGTGCGATCTGGCAAAAGATAGCTCGAGTTGGCAAAACCCAGGTCAATTTCACGACCGGGACGGCAATTGACGATCCCAGGTTGGAAACCAAAGCCCACCCCGAGCCCCTGCCCGAAGCGATTCTCAACCACGGTAAGGGGGCAAAGGCGATCCGCGAAGAGGTAGTTCTAGACGGCCGATCTTGCCTGTTGATTAACCGGCATACCGCCTTCGATCAGCCAATGGAGATCACCTCGATCCCCCAAAGAGTTAAATGGACCGAGCATCAAACCTGGATCGATCGGGAAACCGGGCAAATCGTCAAGATTGAGATCATCTATGGGCTTGAGGATGGCGCCGATTATATTCTGCAAACCATGCGCTACCTGACAAGTGAACGGGTGGACGCGCCGCCGCCGGAAATCCAGTATCTGCTCGACCAGGTGACCACTCCCTGATCAAGCCGGTAAGAACGTAGGGCCGGATTGGGGCTAAAGCCAACCCCTGATTCGTGTTTTCTGAAATGGTTGGTCGGTCATTTGGTTGTCCTGATAATCTGGTGTAGCGAAAGCAAAGCCGTCGTCATACTTTCGCACTATCAAACATTATGATTTTTGGGTTATACGACACCCACAACACTTTGGCAAGCAGATTGTACGTGTTTCAAATGTCAGGTTGTCAGCTGTACAAGGGGCGGGTCTGAAAACTGAACGAGCGAATTTCTAAACCTTTCAGACCCGTCCCTACATTCACCCCTCCAATTGACGGTTGACAAGCCAAAGGTAACGATGTATGATATTAGCGAACGTTCGCGTG
>JAQTMA010000259.1 GCA_028714615.1 Anaerolineaceae bacterium
TTTGGCGCTTACAATATTCCAGTTGAGTCTGCTGAGATAGATTACCTGGTTTCTTCTTCAAATAAGTGCATTGAGGGGGTTCCGGGGTTCTCTTTTGTCCTGGCGCGAAAAGAAGCGTTGATCGCTTCTCGTGGAAATGCCCGCACCCTGGCATTGGACCTGTTCTCCCAGTGGGAAGGATTAGAAAAGGATGGCCAATTCCGGTTTACTCCACCCGTTCATGCGATCCTCGCGTTTTACCAGGCATTGATTGAGCTCGAAGCAGAAGGGGGAGTCGCAGCCCGGGGTGATCGTTATCGGTCCAATTACGAAACTACGGTGGCTGGGATGGAGATGATGGGCTTCAAACCTTTCGTAGAACCTGAGAAACGTGGCTATACGATTACCTCCTTTTATTACCCAAACCATCCCAACTTTACGTTCAAAACATTTTATGAAAAATTGAGTGAAAAGGGATACGTGATTTATCCCGGCAAACTCAGCCACGCCGACTGCTTCCGAGTTGGACATATCGGTCGGCTGGAAAAATCAGACGTTCTTGGGTTGCTTTCAGCTATCGATCTGACTTTATCCGAAATGGGCATGAAATGAGAGGAAAATCGAAATGAACACCAATTTTCAGCGTGGTTATCACGGTCGATTGAAGGCTGTTATTCTGGATTGGGCTGGCACCACGGTCGACTATGGATCGTTTGCACCCACCGCTGTATTCCTCAAGCTCTTCGCCAACCGGGGAGTCCAGATCAAAATCGAACAGGCTCGGGGTCCGATGGGGCTGATGAAAAAGGATCATCTACGTGCCATCGCCAGGTATCCGGATATCAGTCGCGCCTGGAAAGAGGTTCATGGAGGTGAGATATCCGAATCCGATATCGATTCCATGTTTAGCGATTTTATCCCCATGCAACTGGAATGTCTGGCCGATTATGCCCAGGTTATCCCTGGCGTGCCCCAGGCGGTAGCATCCTTTCAAGAATTAGGTTTAAAAGTGGGTTCAACCACCGGCTATACTCGTGAGATGATGGAAGTGCTCGCCCCAGCCGCACGAGCAAATGGCTATTCGCCGGACGGGTGGGTCTCGTCGACCGACGTTCCAGCCGGGCGTCCCTTTCCCTGGATGGTTTACCAGAATGCCATTCAATTGCAAGTTTTCCCACTCGAGGCTTGTGTCAAGATTGGCGATACCCTGGTGGATATCCAAGAAGGATTGAACGCCGGTATGTGGACGATCGGCTTAAGGGTTACAGGGAACATGTTAGGCTTAACCGAAGAAGAAGTGAATCGATTACCCCCTCAGGTACTTGATGACCACCGGAAAGTGATCACGGAGAGATTCCTCGATGCTGGAGCGCATTTCGTCGTTGATAGCCTGGCGGACTGCCCGCCCATTATCGCAGAAATCAACCAACTCATCGCTGATGGGTTAAAGCCATAGTCCAGGCTAGATCAGCCAGCAGGCATCGATTGGGAAATGCAAGTCGTAGGGATCGCCAACTTGCGGGATCGACAGATTCCATTCGTTGAATAAATCCATTGAAAGTATTGTCCCATGTACATCGACTCGCACCCGGATGATCGAACCGAGATAATGGATACTCTCGACTTTCCCTTGCAAGTTGTTTTGGCCGGCAGCATGACCGGGATTGAGTTCTTCCGGGCGGACGGCCAGCCGGGGTTTCTCAATCGAGAATTTTTCGGCGATTCGTCCGGCTTGAACGGTATGGCCGTCTAGCGCGACCAGCTTTTCAGTTGGGTTGATGATCTTCACCGGGATCAAATTGAGCTGTCCGACAAACGATGCTACGAATTCGGTGGCAGGTTTCTTATATATTTCAAATGGCGTCCCAAGCTGCTCGATCCGGCCTTGATTCATCACGACCACCCGGTCTGAGAGGGAAAGCGCTTCCTCCTGATCGTGGGTAACGTAGATTGTGGTGATCCCTAACTGGCGTTGGATCCGGCGGATCTCCTGGCGGAGTTCTACCCTGATTTTCGCATCGAGGGCAGAAAGAGGCTCATCGAGCAGGAGCATTTGCGGATTGAATGCCAAAGCGCGGGCCAGGGCAACCCGTTGCTGTTGCCCTCCCGAAAGTTGGGAGGGGTAACGTGTGCGAAAGTTTTCCAGGTGGATCAGCGCCAACATTTCCTCAACCCGCGTTTTCGTTTCTGACCTCGGTCGCCCACCAACTTTTAAACCATACCCGATATTATCCGCAACATTCATGTTCGGGAAAAGCGCGTAGGATTGGAAGACCATTCCCACCTTGCGCTTGTTTGGGGGGACATAGGTCATGTCTTGGCCGGCTAGCACAATCTTTCCTGAAGTAGGCAGTTCAAACCCAGCGATCATGCGCAAGGTTGTGGTTTTTCCACAGCCACTGGGACCCAAGAAGGAGATGAATTCACCTTGCTCTGCCTTCAGGTTGAAATCTGAGACAGCAACCATCCCCGCAAAATCTTTGTGAATGTGAATGAGTTCGATAAAGCTCATTGAGGAAACCTCGCAGGTTTTTTGTTAGAATATTACCGGCCGGTGAGCTGCTGTTGGCTGGATCCGCCCCGGCTAACCATCTGAATCAGGCCAAGGCATACCCAGGTAAGCGCATAACTGATCATGCCGAGCGCTGCCGGCTCATAGGCTTTATCCCTCCCAACCTGTACCAGATATGGCCCGAGTGCGGGACGGACCAGAAAGTCGCCCAGGATCAGTTCGCCGATTACAGTTGCAAAACAAATGAGAGCGCCGCTTAATATCGCGATTCGCAAATTTGGTATGATTACATTTAGCAAGACTTGCCACCAGGTAGCTCCAAGGCTTTGGGCAGCCTCCGTAAGTCCACGGACATCGATCGAGCGCATACCTACATCGATCGCCCGATACATATATGGCATAGATAACACAACGTACCCGGCAGTGATCAAAATATCCGTCTTAAACGGGGTCAGGGTCAGTTGTAGAGGCGGTTTACTGAAGGTGCGGATCAGACCAAATACGTACACGATCACTGGAATGATAAATGGCAAAATTGTGATAATCTCAATGATCGGCCGGGCTTTCGGTAGCTTGAGATGAACCCAATACGTAGTGGGTAAAAACAATGTCACGCTAATCAGAACCGTGATGATGCCCATGATCGCTGAATAACGAAAACTTTCCAGGAACTTAGGGTCGGATAGAACGATTTCATAGGCTTTAAAACTGAGCTGTCCTTTCTGCATTCGTAAAGAAAAATCCAGGGTACCGTATAACGGCACAAACAAATACAGCAATCCAAGGATTGCCCAAAAGAATGCCCACAGGTTAGGCCGGCCTACTTTCAAGTTTTCAACCATTTCGAAGTCTGCCTTTGCAAAATCGTATACCCTAAAATACAAACCGCCATGACAACCACCATGCCTAACGCCAGGGCGTAACCCTCATTCGGATTGTTGAGCACATCTCCACGGATTTGTTGGCCGATTAAAATCGTCACGAGGTAAATGCTGCCTCCCGTTAACGCCTGGGCGGTGGCAAATGCCCCAAACGCATTTGCAAACAATAAGATCGTGGCGCCGAGAATTGAAGGAAACAGGACCGGCAAGGCCACATACCACCAGTAATGTATCTTACTGGCACCCAGGTTATCGGATGCTTCGCGCCAATCGCGCCGTAATCCTTCCAATGCCGGGGTTATTGTCAGAACCATTAGTGGAAATTGAAAATAAATGTAGGTCAGGGAAAGGCCGGCGAGGCTATAAAGGTTAAATCCATCCTGATAAATGTCAAACGGGCAAGCCTGAACCCCACCGGCGCCAGTGTAACAAATATCTCTGAGGAATGCAGTCAAGATGCCCGTATGTCCCAGGGTAGCGATGAAAGCGAAAGCTAATGGGACCCCTCCCATATTGGCAGCCAACCCAGAAAACGTCATTAAGATATTACGCATCCACTTCGGTGCATTGCCAACGGTGATTGCATAAGCGACAAAGAAACCCAAGAAACCCCCAAAAATGGAGGTGATCACACTTACCTGCAAACTAATGGAGTATGATTTCAGGACGTACGGATCGATCAGTGCTTCGATGTTGGCTAAGGTAAATCGCCCGTGACCATCCTGAAATGCGCCGGCAAAAAGATTGACCGAAGGCAAAATCACGAAGGCAAATATGAACAGGAAAAATGGAATCACCCCAATCCAGTTACCAAACGAGTTGTAAAGTCGAGTATGGCGAGTCATCTTCTTTCGGTATGGTTCATTTTCAGTGGATGTGGAAGGCGTGACCTGGTTTCAGGCCAGGCCACGCCGGTTTTTGCCATCAGGAAAGAATCAAGCTACTTGTTGGCTTTGATATCCAGCCCGACGACCTGATCCCATTGTTCTTTAATCGCGGCGCGAGCTTTCGTGAGCTGGTCGCCATTCGGTACGACTGAGTTTTCAATTAGTTTTGGATCCGGTAGTTTGGCTTTCAAATCAGCGGGAACCACGTTCCGGCTGGTCATGTCAGCCAGGCGAGCAGGAGCGCAATAGCCTTTCATCCAGAGCAGGTGACCTTCGTCTGAATACAGGTATTCTTCCCAAAGACGGGCTGCGGCTGGGTGTGGAGCATACGCGCTGATCGCCTGGTAGTAGTAGCCACCCCAGTTGACCGATGCGGGATAAACAATCGCAATGTTGGGATTGCCTTTGAAGTTATCCTTATTTGCCAACGCCAGGTAATTCCACTGGAACGTTATGGGGGTCTCACCCTTAGCGATCGGGCCCGAATCGGCAATGAGCGGGAGCAGATTGCCGGCTGTGTTCAACTGCTTGAAGTATTCCAGTCCCGGTTGAATGTTGTCGAGCGAGCCGCCATTGGCAAGCGCTGCTGCATAAACCGATTGCGCCGCCTGGTTGGAGGCGCGCGGATCGCCAGCCAGTGCAACCTTGCCTTTGTATTTTGCATCCAATAAATCTTTGTAATCCTTGGGGAGATCCTTGATCACTTCGGTATTGACTTCAAAAACCAAGACGCCATTGTAATCAACGAAGAAATATCCGTCAGGATCTTTGCTTCCCTTGATCGTATCCCAGGTCGTTACTTTGTAAGGGGCTAGCAGGTTGTCCCCTTTAGCCAGGGGGCCGTATGCTGGTCCGATATCGAGCACGTCTGGGGCCTGCGGACCTTTGTTATCTTTATTATCTTTGATCGCCTGAACTTCGTCAGCAGAACCGCCGTCAGGATTGAGTGAATTCACCTTGATTCCATACTTCGTGGTGAAGGTATCCATCAACTCACCGTAATTGCAC
The DNA here is from genome assembly GCA_028714615.1 of Anaerolineaceae bacterium. The sequence goes on from JAQTMA010000259.1 coordinate 5,268, forward strand.
CAATCGCGCGGAAGCGTTATGACGTTTAATTCCCCCTCTTTCTTGGCCGCAGCCACCAGTGCATCCATTCCACCGGCAGTGGCGGCCGATTTGACCGTGCTCCAATCCACCTGGGTTAGCGCGGGAGTGGTTGGCTGCGTAGTTGCCGTTGCCACGGGGCTGCATGCCGAAAGAGTGGCAGCGGCAATCCCTATCCCTGCTACAAGCCGTATCAATGTAGTGTAGGTGTGCATCCTTCATATTCTCCTGGATCAAAAATTTGTCTACATCATTCACCTCCATCATAAAGATACGCCATTAACGGATGTTATCTTCGCGGTTAAATTCCATTAAAGAACAAGTAAATA
>JAQTMA010000260.1 GCA_028714615.1 Anaerolineaceae bacterium
TCGTCATAATCGGCGCGAACCGGTTGGCAGTGTAAAACCTGCTCGAAAGGTGCTTTGAGGGCCGGGCATTTCAGGCGGTGGACCACCCGTTGGCAGGCAGCCGGGTCACCGGCGATCACTACCTGGCGGGGGGTATTGATGTGGGTAAGGAAAACGCGCGGCTCATCCGGTAAGACTGCCCTGACAGCATCAGGAGTTGTCATGAGGAGCAGGTTGGTCCATATACCCTCTGGTGGATCCTGATCGGGTGCGGGTAAATGCCATTGCTCGCGCAAGGTTTCTTTCGGGCCGGAAAGGCGGGAGCGGAAGAGGGGAGAATTTCCCAGATTGAAGCGCCCAGTATCCCCGCCACTCCAGGCTTGCAGCGCGAAAAGCATGCTGCATTCGCCCAGGCTATAGCCGAAAGCCTGACCAGGTTGGACTTTAAAAACCTCCCGCATGACCAGCGTATACAGAACTGCCAGACTGGCTCCTGAAACCAGCATAGCCACCGGATCGCCGTTCAATTGGGCTTCTCGTTCATCCAGGTCATGGGTAGATAGGCGGTCCAGGCTGCGCGGATAAAGCGCCCGCTCCTGAAGGAGTTGGCCCATGTCGGCGGTTTGGTTGGCAAAATGCGGGTAGATGTTGGGAAAAAGGTGCAGCAGATCCCGCCCTAATCCGATGAATGAATTGAAGGCTCCGGGATAGACAAAAGCGACCTGACCGTCAGGACCGAGCGGAAGGGCAGTGAAATAACTCCCTGCGGGCGTCTGCCATTCGCCACTCGATTCAAAAGCACGGGGCAATCCCTTGCGGGCATATTCGATCTCACGGACCAGCCCGGCAGGAGAATTGGCGACCAGGCTCAAGGTATAAGAGCTGCCAGAATGGCGTTGGGCTTGATCATAACTTGCCCGGGACAGAGTGGTAAGGGATGGTTGGTCAGCCGAGTCAGCCTCGAGATTGGCAAGACAGGTGAAAAGTTCTTCCATTGAAGCGCCGGAACACAAGACCAGGTTCACCGGCGAATCCACCAGGATTGAATTTGGCCTGATTGAGTTGTCTTCGGGCGAAGTCAGGGTAAGCGCGAGATGATCATTGAGAGCAGATAGGCAAACTAAGGTTGCGGCTCGTTCCGGTTGCTCAGGGCAGACAAACCAGGGCATACTTTCCACTGGAACAAAGAAAGGGCTGTCTTGCCACCCCTGGACAGCCTGGGGACCTTCCCACCCGTCGACCGCGGGGTAAAAACGGTGATACATACAAAGCGAATTCCGGATCAGGCCTTCGAGCGAGCTGCCTGCAACCGGGGTGAAGCAGCAAGATGTAGGTTCAGACGAATGGATGAGCGCATGCAACTCCGCGACCAACGGGGTCGCATGTTTCTCATCTTCAGGTAAGCAGAGCGTTAGCATTTTGGGGCTGGTTGTGGTGGATGGATTAGCGAGCCGGGCATACACCTGCTTGAGAGGATTGCCGCTGGATTGCAGAACGACGGCCAATGCCAGCCAATCACCCGAGCGATCCTTTTCGATTGTACTCAAAACAACCGGGGCGGCCGGATCTTCTTTTAGCAGTTGAGCTGCTTCTTTAAGGGCGGGTACAAGACCTGCCTGTCCATTAGAAAACGAAAGGGCAGGTTTCGCCAGATCAGCACGGCGATTGAGCCAGTTGGCAGCCAGTTGGGCAGCCCCTGGGGCGAAGGAGGAAACCAGGGTTTGATAGCCCTTTGGCTGTCCAGCATCAGCCAGAGCAGCATCGATAGCCCGCAGCAAGCGGTCTTGCGGAGTCGTTCCCGGAGTAATGACCGGTGACGAGGTTTTGACCCGGCCATTGTAAAGCATCCCCAGAAAAACATCCCGGCTATCCCAATGAGGAGAGTTGACGCCGATACCGCTAATTGATATGAAAATGTCTGATTTGAATAATTCCATAACCTGTGTTTGCTTAGAACAGACGCTTTAATTGGCGGCTGATGGTTCCTTCCAGGCCGGTGATCCGCACGTAAACCTGGCCCAGGGCATCTTGGACCAGGATGTTGCCAACAACGGAAGTTTCCGACTCAGACTGAACTTCCATCGTGACATAAAAACGCTCACCAAAGGGGATAGGGCGATATTGTTCGTAGCGCTCCAGGTACGAGGGCAGGCATGGCGCCTGGTACATGCGTTGCGCCCAGATGAGCAAACATTGGACAATGGTATCGTTGATATATGGATTGAGGGTCTGTACTGGGAACTGACCCTGACGTGCTTCGTCAACGGGCGCCAGGCGGCATTGCATGGTTAGTTTGCCATCGGCCAGACTGAGCACCCGCTCCACGCCTTGGAAAGAGGGGCCGTGGAAGAGGGTTCCATCTTTGTATAATGAATCGCCTGGGATGGGTTGCGTGATCTGATCATAAACAACATTGAGGGGATCGAGTTGGGGTACCGGAGGCACATCACGCACCAAGGCAACCCTTACTTTGTAGTGGTATAACCTCTTTCCTTTGGGTTGGCTCCACAAGGTAGCGTCGAATACAATTTCGCCATTCTTCGCGACCTCCTGGAGGTCGAGCATATATTCTCCAGATAGGGTCTGGTCAAATACGATGCCTTTAAGGACCCGAAACTTTTCAAGGCTATAAAAGGTGTAACCGGGGTAAAGTTGCTCACAAGCGGTTCCGATCCAAAGGCCGGCGCAAGTTGCGGGTAATACCGGGTGGGCGCCAATCACGTGATCGAATAAAAATGGATTATCTTCGAGGAGCAGCTTGCGCCGGATGTGGTATGAACGCAGCTCCACACCTGGCTCTGGCGGGGGAAGGACCGGGCGGGTACCTACCACGATTTGCACACTACCGCTATTGGCAGCCGCCAGCTCATTCACCAGCATCCGGGCGCCGCTCTCGGCTGGGATGATCTGAACCTGATGCTGAATGAATGCTCGCTTCAGTTCGGGAGTGACCATGCCGCCATCCCAGGGTCCCCAATCGAAAGCTACGACGCGGCAACCTGGGTGCTCGTTTTGGAGTAGATAAGCTGATTTATTCAGAACCTCATTCGCCAGGGCGTAATCTGCCTGTCCGACGTTCCCAAACACTCCGGCGATGGAGGAAAACAAGACTAAGAATTCCAACCGTCCAGGTGTAACGCAGTCCAGCAAGTTTTCAAGGCCTTCCACTTTGGGGGAGACGACAGTCGCAAAATCCAGCTCCGATTTCTTCTCGATGAGTTTATCAGCCAATGCGCCGGCACCGTGGATCACTCCGGTTATCGGACCGAAACGTCGCACGGTTTCGGCAACCTTTTGATGCAGTATCTGGTTATCGGCAACATCTACACTCAAGTATTCGGCTTGCCCACCGGCTTCTTGCACTGCCGCGAGGGTCTGGCGGATCTCTTGCTGGGCTGCCAGGTTGCGGTAAGTCTTCTGTACGGCAGCCGGAGTGACTTTATGGCCTTGAGTTTGGAGCAGCGTAAAGATGCGCTGTTTCATCTCAGCCTCTCCAAGCCCCTGGCTAGCCCAGGTTGGGCCGTTCTCCGAGATGGGTGACCGGCCGAGCAAGATGAATTTGCAGTGTGCATAGCGAGCCAATTCGATGACACAACGGGCTGTTATGCCGCGCCCGCCGCCGCTAACGAGAACTACTGACCCGGGATGAACGGCTGATTTCGTGTCCATGCTCATATTACCTCAATGGTTTCTTCGGCGTCGATAACCAGGGTGAAACGGCCGCGAGAATTGTAGGCTACTTCTGCCACAAGACGGTTTGGATCGCTGATTTCAGCCAGAATACTCGCGACAGATTGCTCCACAGGTAGCTCGGGACTGAGGTCGATCGCGCGGCAAAACACCGAGTCCCACTCCAGATTCAAACTCTTGACCAGGCCGAACAGGCCGCCAATGGATGGGTCTGAATTGGAATTTCCCTCCAGCCCAAAAGCGCCGTCCAAACGGGCCACAGTCACGAAGGCCGACCGGCCATTTGCAACCGCTCGATTGAGCGGTTCTTTGAGATGTTTGGCTGCCAGAAAAACAAGGCGGGACAATTCCTTACCTGCTTCCGAGAAGAGCGTTCCGGGAGGGGTAGGCTGGTATGGGTTGACATGGATGAACATGCCCACTTGCCCGTGGTTTTTCTCCACCTCGTCCAGCAAGAGCTTAACCGAGGTCTCACTGGCTTCTTTCAACTGCACCCGTCCAATGCCGTGCGGCAGCTCGGATCTTGCTGTGACCAGGTGTTCCGGGTAGATAAGGACGACCACTTTCCATCCCTGCTCCATAAGAGCTTGGGCCAGGCCTGGAGTGATGGGGGTGCCGTCATCAGTGAGCAGGCAGACCGAGCCAGGCGCGATCTGGAGTGAGATTGCATCGGGCCGAGGGAGGGGTTTGATACGCACTCGACTTCGGGGCAGATCTACATCAAAAGGGCTTGGCGAAAGCCTAGTCTCGTTCCCGGAAGCCGGCGCTTCCATTACTGATGGAGGATTGAGCATTTCGATGATTTGTGCAAGCGTACGAGTCTCGGCTAAGGCGGTTGAACTGGCTGGAGGTAAATCTGGGAAGAGCGTCTGCATAGCGCCCAGAATTTCAACGCGCTTGATCGAATCAATGCCCAGGTCCGCTTCCATGTCCATACCCGTCTCGAGCATATCAGCCGGGTAACCGGTCTTCTCAGAGACGATCGCCAGCAATGCTCTCGTCAGCTCTGCAGTACTTTTCGCTGATGTGGAAGTAGTTGGGGGTGCGGCAGGAACAGGCTGGACAACCGGTGAAGCAGATACAGGAGTAGAGACGGTTGAACTGGTTGCCAGGGGAACACTGGCGCCCAGTTGGGCGACGATCTGATCCAGGGTACGCAGCTCACCGAGCGCATCAGCACCGATTTTGGGAAGTTGGGGGAAGAGGGCTTGCATCGCACCCAATATTTCAACCCGTTTTATCGAGTCAATACCCAGATCCGCTTCCATATCCATACCAGATTCGAGCATATCCACGGGGTACCCAGTCTTCTCTGCCACAACTTCGAACAATGCTTTCGACAAGCTTTCCAGCGTGGTTAGGGATGAAGCCGGCGCAGGCGTTTCCTGGAAAGGTACAGTGGTCTGTGGATGGTGTCCATTTCCGTTGGATGACAACGGTACGGGGAGCGGAGGAAGCGTCACAGGTTCAGACGCGCTTACCGGTGGCGTGTAGGCGGGTGACGCGATAGGCTGATGCACTTCCGGTGTAGACCGGCTTGCCGATGCGGACGTCCGCGTGGTAGGTGAGTCCAGGCTGGCTGTCTGGCGGGCCAAGTCGAACAGGTTTTGAGAGAACTCCTGCTGCCCCTGCATATACTGGGCATGCAGGCGTAAGGTTTCTTGTTGGTGGTCGTGGAAACGCGCCAGACTGCGCTCCAGGCTTTCGAAAGCAGCCGAATCTGGGCTGGAATTTGCCAGAGGACCAAAACCAAGCTGCACAAGCTGGGAAAAGGAGCGGGCGTATTCTGCCTGTTGGGAGAGATAGGTCTCGTGCAATTTTGCGACCTGGCTCTCGTGTTCCTGGATCAGCTCAAGGCTGTGCTCGATGTGTTCAAAGGAGGTTGCCGGAATGGGTGGAAGAACCCGAGCAGGTTGAAGATCTGGTTGAGC
>JAQTMA010000261.1 GCA_028714615.1 Anaerolineaceae bacterium
GGGTGAAGACGAAATCCGGGTTGGGTCCGGGGTTGCAGGCTATCCATCTACTCACATGATACAGGTTGAATGGGATCGAGGCTACGGGCGCGAGGATGGTGCGCCGGCTCTCCATTGCTGTGTATCTACCAACCTGACGGAGACCTGGTTTGTAGCATCCAGTGGCACCAAGTAGATGGGAAGGCCGGACTCGAAGACTTCGGAGGCTGCTAACGGATCGATATAGATGTTCCATTCGGCGGATACGTTGGCTGGATTGGCCGAAAAATCCGTCAGGTTCCCCGAGACGTATACTGCTCCACCCATCCTGTAAACGGCCAAGATGTGTTCACGAATTCCGGGATCCAATCGCAAGGCCTGAGCCAGGTCTGTGCTGGGTCCGCTGACGAATAGGGCCAACGGCTCAGGCGATCGATATTGGACGGTTCCATTCATGGCCATCCCGGACCAGACGCCGGCTAATGGGAATGTCGATGGGAGGGAGGTTGGTGTGGCTGTAAGGGTGGCTTGAACCGGTGAGGGAACGGATGTGGATGCGGGTGGTACGGTGGCTTGAACCGGTGAGAGAATAGGCGTCAGTGCGGGGGTAGCAATCGTTTCAGGTGGTGCGAGGGAGCAAGCCTGCCAGGATGAGCTAGAAAAGTAGAACAGCAGAGTAGGATACTGGCGTTCGCCAGGGTAAGGTAGGGTTTGCCATGGGTGTAGCCTCCTTCATTCCTCGTTCTCCTGCTCGCCATAGGCTACCTCAACCGCCTTTTTACCGATGCGCTGGTATGCCCCGGTCAGCAGCGACTCCAACCCCGGAGCAGGGACAAACCCGGCTTCGCCCAACCGCTTGAGTAGCGGCCTTTCAATCTCCGGCGGGCGAATCGAAACGGAGAATCCTTCCATGGGGGCTGAGTAATCCCAAAAGCGCGCCATCTGATCTTCGAGGGGGATCACGGCTTCAGGTTCTTCATTATCTTCTGCGATGGGCTCTCCATCCTCCGCCCGACGCTGGCGGAGCGCCGCCATCACCTGCTCCTGGGTCCGTCCCCGCAGGCGGAATATCAGGAATGGGTCTTCGTCAAAACGCTCACCCAAAATGTAATGCGTGGCGGCGACGTGTTTGCATGGATTGGCATAATCGGGGCAAGAACAATCTGTTTTCAGATCGTCCCGCCGGGATGGGAACAGGCTGACCTGTGCAGCGTCAAACGCCTGCTCGATATCCTGCGGCATTTCCCCTGCCAGAAGCTGCGCCGTGAAAATGGCCTGCTCGGCCAGAACGTTAAAGACCTGGTTCCAGTGAGCATCCGTCAAGGGGGCCACCCGGATGCTGATTTTGTATGGCGTGCGGCGTGAGCCTTGTACGCGTGCGGCAATTCCATCCGGGGTCTCTTCGATAGAAAGCACCTGGCCTTTGCGCGCATAAGCCCGCCCGCGCGTCAGCCGCCCGGCATCTACCAGACGTTCCAGTGCGGCAATCCAGCGTTGCGCCCACCAGTTTTTGGCGAACGATCCGCGTTGGCTGTGCGCCTTGATGCCGTCTTTGGCGGCTTTGGGCCGGGTGGGTTTGTAATAATCATGGTACGGCATTATTGCCTCCGTAAACTGACGACTTTTCTTAGTTCATCCGTGCTCATCTCGGTTAGCCAGCTTTCGCCGCTGCCCACAACCGCCTGCGCTAACCCTTTCTTGGCTTCAATCATGTCGTCAATCATTTCTTCCAGCGTGCCGGTGGTGACAAATTTGTGCACCTGCACATTGCGTTTTTGTCCAATGCGGAACGCGCGGTCGGTGGCCTGGTCTTCGACCGCCGGATTCCACCAGCGGTCGAAATGAAATATATGATTGGCGCGGGTCAGGTTCAGACCGGTCCCACCGGCCTTGAGCGATAAAATAAACACCGGTGGGGCATTTTCATCCTCTTGAAAGCGTTTTACCATCTGGTCGCGCGCCTTGGTGGGTGTGCCGCCGTGCAAGAATTGCGTCTTCGCGCCAACCGCTCGCGGCAGGTACTCGGCCAGCAGCGCGCCCATTTCAGTAAACTGCGTAAAAATCAGCGCCCTGTCACCCTCTGCCAGCATTTCTTCCAGCAGTTCGCCCAATCGCTCCAGCTTGCCGCTGCGGTTATCCAGCGCTCCATCCGTTCCGCCCTTACCGGATTGGTGCAAATACTGCACCGGGTGGTTGCAAATCTGCTTCAACTGCATCAACATGCTCAACACCAGCCCGCGGCGTTGCATCCCATCTTCTTCCTCAATCCGTCTCATCACGTCCTGAACTACCGCCTGGTACAACGTGGCCTGTTCCTCGGTCAGCGTGCAATAGACTTTTGTCTCCACTTTTTCGGGCAAATCGGAAATCACGTGCAGATCGGTTTTAACGCGCCGTAAAATAAAGGGGGTGGTCAACTGCTTCAACTGCGCCAACGCTGCCGCATCGTGATAACGCTCGATCGGCAAGGCGAAATTCTCGCGGAAGGCCTTGCGGGTACCCAGGTAACCGGGGTTCAGGAAGTGCATAATCGACCACATCTCCGAAAGGCGGTTCTCCACCGGCGTTCCGGTCAGAGCAATGCGGAACTCGGCGCCAATTTTGCGGATCTCCTGGGTCTGCCTTGATTCCGGATTTTTGATATTTTGGGCTTCATCCAAAATCACGGCCTGCCAGTCAATGGATTGGAGCGATTTGGCGTCCAGGCGGGCCAGCGGGTAACTGGTCAGCACCACGTCCCGGCCCGCGATGGCTTCACGGAAGGCTGAACCCCTAAGCCGGTCCGCGCCTCGATGGACATACGTCTGCAAACCAGGGGCAAACCGATCGATTTCCCTCTCCCAGTTGGTGACCACGGAGGTGGGGGCAATCAACAGGGCCGGTGTGAGGAATTTCCCGGTCAGCTCTTTCTCGCGGACCAACAGAGAAATCGTCTGGATGGTCTTTCCTAAGCCCATATCATCCGCCAGGCACGCCCCCAGCCCACAGCGGCGTAAAAATGATAGCCATGAATAGCCGTATTTTTGATAAGGCCGGAGTTGGGCGACGAGCCCTGCGGGCTGCGGCAGCTCTTCCAGTTTTTCCGACTGTGAGAGCTTCTCCAACCATTGCGCCAGCCAACCATCCGAGTCAACGGCATCGATGGGCAGCCCGTCCAACGCTGTTTCGCCGCCCAACCCCAACCGCAGCGCTTCAAGCAAGCTGATCTCGCCATTCATTTGCTTTTTATTCCAAAATTGGATAGCAGCCTCGACCTGTCCGGCGTCGAGCGTCACCCATTGCCCGCGAATCTGCACCAGGGGTGATTTCAAACGGGCCAGAGCCCTGAACTCGTCCTCGGTCAACTCCGTTTCACCCAGCGAGAGTTTCCACTGGTAATTAACCAGGTTCTCCATCGACATCCTACCCGGGGCAACGCTATCGCTTTTGGATTTCATTTTGACCTTGACGCCCAGCCTGGCCCCCTTCTTGTTCCACCACGGCGGAACGAGGATACCAAAGCCCGCGCCTTCCAAAATTGGGGCGACCTCCCGCAAGAAAGTATAGGCGCCATCGGTATTCAATGCCAAATGAGTGGGTCGTTTGCCTTTCAGGCTTTCAACGACCGGTGGGAAAAGCCGGGCTGCATAACCCAGGCCGGCCAGCAGTTTTTCTTGCGGTTGTTCAAAGCGATGGCCAAGCTGAGTAAGAACACCCTTTGTCTTTTTCCAAACCTCAATGGCGGGGATCAACAAACTAGGGTCATCCTTCGCCTGAATCAGGTAATGGATTTGCCAGGGCTGGTCCGGCATAGGTGGCGATTCAAGCCGAAAAGCTATCCGAAACGTCGCATCTCCGGCGAGGTGCAAATTGCGCATCCAGGAGCGCTGGCTGGCGGCAAGGCTTAGAAGCTGGTTGGGTGAGAGCTGGATGGTGGGATCGGCGCTGAACAACGCTTCCAGCCAGACGTGAGATGGGGCATCGTCGCTCCGGTAAAATTTTGGGGCGACGGGTTGGCTCCAGGATCGCGCCAGCGAGTCGCAGAATGTGTTGAGGAAACTGGTCAGTAGATTTTTCGGAGAGTGCTCAGGCGATGCAGCGCGGCAGACCGCCGGCATAGCGGCTGCCAGTTGAGTCAAGCGCGCCGCGTCCCTGGGAGAATCCAGTACCATAAGCCAGCGGGCATCCTGCCCATCGATCACCGGTAGAAATTTGTGGGCTGCCAACGCCTCTAAGACCAGGCTGGCGGCGGCATTCCAGTAGCAGAGCGAAGGTGAGGGAGTGAACGCGCCCGGCAGCTCGGGCTGAGAAATTGAATAGGACAATAAAACCTTCAACGCTTTTTCGGGTGGGAAAAAGATGCCTTCCAGCCAAAAAGGAGCGAGCGATGGGTTTTGGACATCGAATTCCCATGAATGAACCAGTTGCGGCGAGGGGAGGGGAATGCCCCGTACGCTGGGCAGTAGCAACCTGACCTTGCGTTTTTCGCCAGGTAAGTCGGGTGTCACGGCAAATGGATGCGCTTTCGGGTTTGGGCTGCGCGTCGCTCGCCCGCGGGAGGGAGATGGTGCGCCAACCTCGGGAGTTTCGGCCCAAAAGAACAGGCCCTGGGCTTCTGGAACAAAAATGGCGTGCAGGATGTTCATGGATGCTTGTGGCTCAGGTTCTCGGCTCGTCAAAACCGATCAGGTAATGGAAGGTATCTTCTCCTCCTTGCCATCCTATGGGTCTGCTTAATCGACCGGCTGCAGGCCGCGGATGAGCAGTTCCACCATCCGGCGAAAACTTTCATCCAGGTCCAGCGGAAGGCCGAAGCCGCCGGCCAGCTCCAGCGTGGCGAAGCCATGCACCAGGCTGCGTAAGCCGCGCACGGCGTGCAATGCATCCGCTCCTTCCAGACCGAAGGAAGCCACCACCGCCAGCGCCACCCGTACCACGCGTTCTTCGGTCGCTTTCAATTCTTCATCCTCCGCCGCCTGGGCCCCAGAGGCCCGCAGGCTGACCAGGTACAAGCCAGGATTCTCTTTGATGTAGGTCCGGTAGGCCTGGGCGGTGGCGCGCATGGCATCCCCGCCGGACCTGCCCAAGGCTGCCTCAGCCAGCCGTTCGCCCAGCCGGCTGGCATTCAGCCGCGCCAGGCCGCGATACAGGCCGGGTAAACCGTCGATATGGTTGTAAAGCGAAGGGGGCTGCACGCCCAGGATTTCGGCCAGGCGCCCCAGTGAAAGCGCCTCGACCCCTTCGGCGTTGATCAGGGCGGCGGCTGCCTCGATCACGGCTGCCCGGTTCAATCCGATGCGGTGCTTCGCGATCATGGTCGGGCTAGCCTTTCAACCCTTGCAAGAAGGTAACGATGATCGGGGTGGTCACATCAGGCAGCTCAACATGCGGATAGTGGCCGGCGCCCGGGATCATCTGGCAACCGCCGTGCACCGCTTCTGCCACCCACCCCGCTTCGGCGGCTGGGTCTTTGAAATCCGGGTCTTTGCTGCCCATCACCACCAGCGCCGGGGCTTTCACCTTGGGCAAACGCACTTCTGAGGCGGCCTTGGATGCGAAGAGCATCTGTCTTAATGCCTCCAACCGGCCAGGCTCAGCCAGGTTCGCCTGCAGCGCAGCCAGGTACA
>JAQTMA010000262.1 GCA_028714615.1 Anaerolineaceae bacterium
AGGTTGTAAGCCAGCGCCAAAGCCGAGCGATAGGCGGGCACACCCAATTGCTTACCGCCCGCTGGAGCCGGCCGCCACAATCCGCTTGGGATATCGGCGCTGGCGGAAGGGTCCAAACCCCAAACCGGGTCGGTGAGATACGGCGCCCAATCGAGCCGCACAGGCTTTCCGATTTCCCATCCGGCAGCCAGCTCGGGGTAGCTCATCACCACGTCGGCTTGATCACTCGTACCCAATGTGGCCTGCACGCGGCTGGAGAGCTCCATAAAAGATCCAAACTTGCGAGCCTCGACCCAGATTCCATAGGAGTTGCTGGCATTGAAGAGGCGCGCCTCGTCGCTGATTTTCTCCAACATCGCCGGCGACCCGGAGAACCAGACGTGTACCCGAGTCCCCCGGAGTGCGCTTGGTTTTACCCCCAACGGACTTTCCGGGGTTGGCGTAGTGCTTGGTGTGGGGCTTCTCGGGATACTCGTTGGTGCGCTCGTCGACAGAAGCGTTGGAGTCTGGGCGCTCAGTGTAGGCGACGGCGCCTGGCAGGCGCCAAGCAGAACATTCAGCACGATCAGCAAAGATATCCAAGGGATCAGGCGGCGAGGAAGGGTCAATCGAAATTTAACCTCAGAGTCAGACACGTAGGGAAGTGTACGTTGCGGGCTTTAGTTTACTTGAATACGCCCAAGTTGGAAATAGGGAATCCCTTTGAAGTATAATTTTTCTCGTGGACCGTATCTCACCCGCCCCGCTTACTTTGTCGCGTTCTCGCGTCAGGGTCTTCTTTCGGCGTGCCTGTCTGGTTCTTCGACTATTGATTGTCATCGCCATTCTGCTCCCCATCACCGTCCGCAGCCAGCTCGCACCTGAGAACCCAACCGACCACGTGCATGCTTTCACCCGCGCTGTAGAATTTGATTACGTTTCTTGGAGCGTGGATGCTCTCCTCGGTAAGATTGGGATGGGCTCACTCGGGATTCCTGAGTACCTCTCCCCATTGACCGGTCACAAACTGGTTGTAGAATATCTTGACCTTGTCCGCAATACTTTCCGGGTAGAAAAACTGATTTCGTCCATTTATGCGGATCCCAATATCCAATCTCCGGATAACCATACCCAGTCGTATCGCCAGCAGCTCAGTGAGTACACGACCCGCATCCACCAAATCGCGCCCCTCGCTGAAGCAATTTTGCAATCGCAGGTGGCTGCAGTGGTCTCCATCCTGGGATTGGGCTTGGGCGGCCAACCCATTCCACCGATCTGGTATCAGACCACCCCTTTACCTCTGGCTTTGATCATCTCCCCTCGGACTGTGATTCGTTCCGACTCCGACATCTCTCTCCTCCCAAACATGACCCTGAATGAAATTACGGCGCTGGAGGAGAAGGTCTCTTCTACTGAGAATGTTTCCGCGCTGGTAGTGGAGGTGGGTGGGATCGGTGTCTATCCGACGATGGTTCAGCAAACCGATGATTTAACCTGGCTTGCGCAGACTATCTCGCATGAGTGGACCCATAATTATTTGACCCTGCGTCCCCTGGGGTTGAGCTACGATGTATCCCCTGACCTGCGCACCATGAACGAAACCACAGCTTCGATCGCCGGAACGGAGATTGGTATGGAAGTGCTCCGTCGCTATTACTCCGACCTCCTTCCTCCGCCGATCGCACCTTCAGCTCTTGCTGCCTCCCCAGTAGAAAAAGCGGTGCCGGCCTTCGACTTCCGCGCCGAGATGCACACCACCCGCATAGAGGTTGACCGCTTGCTCGCCGAAGGGAAGATTCCTGCCGCAGAAAGCTTCATGGAAGCGCGACGGCGTGTTTTCTACGAGCACGGTTATGCCATCCGTAAACTCAACCAGGCTTACTTCGCTTTCTATGGCGCCTATGCCGACCAGCCGGGTGGCGCTGCCGGAGAGGATCCGGTCGGGCCTGCTGTTCGAGCGTTGCGTACCCGCAGCGCCTCTCTGTCAGCCTTCATGCAGCGTATTTCCGCGATGACATCCTTCCAACAACTGAAAAACGCTTTGAAATGAGACGGCTTACATCAAGTCGTCCATGCCACCCCCACCGAAACCTCCCCCACCAAAATCCCCGCCTCCCATTTCTCCGCCGGCGCCCAGATCAGGTAGTTGTTTTTCGATCTCATCCGGACTCTGACCGGCTTCCAGGCGACCAACCACTTCGTCAAACTCAGGACCCATCTCCTCCCCAACTTCCGAGCTCATCTCGCGCATCATTTTTCCCAATGCGCGCGGATCTTCATCGATCCCTGCCAGAGCGCTAGGATCGGCCATGCTCTCCATCCGGCTCTCGCTCGAACGCGCAACCCGTACCCGCCCGATTTTGCGTTGGATGTTATCACTCTGGCAGTGCGGGCAGCGCACTGGTTTTGCCCCATAATCGTTGTAACTCAGAAAAAGTTCAAAACGCCGCCGGCAATCTCTGCAGCGAAATTCATAGCTGGGCATACTCTCCTCCATGCGAAGCCTGGATTGGATGGACCGAACATCCGGCAAACCATCAATATCTGATCCATTAAAGCTCGCCATAAATTATAATCAACTCTACACCAACATCGCAATGATTAAGACCCAGTCATTCCAGGCTACCTTATCAATGACATCTCAAAGTTCCTGCTTTCAGCTTCCCACAGCACTCCCCCTGTTGATCGTCATCTCTGGGCCATCCGGAGTGGGTAAAGATACGGTCATCAAACGCTTACAAGAGCGTAACCTGCCCATGCACTTTGTGATCACAGCGACGACCCGCGCCCCCCGCGCTGGTGAACGGGATGGGGTGAACTACTTCTTTGTCAGCCCGGACCGCTTTCGCGAGATGATCGCCCACGGTGAGCTCTTGGAACACGCAAATGTATATGATGACTATAAAGGCATCCCCAAAGAGCAAGTACGCCAGGCGTTAGCAAGCGGGAAGGATGTGATCTTGCGTCTCGATGTCCAGGGAGCCGCCACCGTCCATGCCCTCTGCCCGGAAGCGGTGCTCATTTTTTTGACTCCCGCGAATGAAGAGGAGTTGATCAGTCGGTTGAAAGAGCGTGAGAGCGAATCGGAGAATTCGCTGCGCATCCGCCTCGATACCGCCCGCCAGGAAATCGCCCACCTGGATGAGTTCGAGTATTGCGTTGTAAATTCTCAAGGACAGTTAGATGCTGCCGTGGATGCCATCGTTTCTATTATCCAGGCAGAACACCATCGCGTTAATCAACGCAAGGTGTGTCTATGATTGGACCCGCTTCACCCTCCGAAAACCCGACCGGCTCGAATCCCTATGGAACGCCGCCTCTTCCTCCATCCTCTGTCCGGATAAACCCTCCTCAGCGTACGCCCTGGGTTAGCTATACACTCATTGGCGTGACTGTCGCGACTTTTCTCCTCCAAATGCTCAGCCAGTCTACCCTTGGATATGATCTGCTCGTCGAGCTGGGCGCGAAGATAAATCCTGCCATACAGGCCGGGCAATTCTGGCGCTTGATCACCCCCGTCCTGCTACATGGAAGTCTGATCCACATCGGCTTCAATATGTATGCCCTCTACGTCATCGGACCGGGGCTTGAAAAGCAGTACGGGCACACCCGCTTCCTTGCCTTATATTTGTTGGCCGGGTTTGCCGGAAACGTTACCTCCTTCCTCATGTCATTGGAAGTTTCATTGGGTGCCTCGACAGCCATATTTGGCATGCTGGCAGCCGAAGGAGTATTTGTCTATCAGAACCGGCGCCTGTTTGGAAATCGCTCGCGCTCGATATTGACCAACATCATTACCATTGGCGCTATCAACCTGCTAATCGGTCTTTCACCAGGGCTAAATATTGATAATTGGGGCCACCTGGGTGGATTAGCCGGTGGGTTGCTCTTTGCCTGGTTTGCCGGCCCTGTATGGGAAGTGGAAGGGATCTATCCAGAGGTACATCTGGTTGATCACCGCCAGCCGGTCGTCATCCAACTGGTTGCAGTCGGGGTATTCCTGTTGTTCGCTGCAATCGCGGTCTATCGTATCTTCCTTTAAACACCAGCGTGATCGACATCCTGCTGAAGAATCCCCTGCTGCTTCTGTTCATCGTTGCAGCTATTGGCTATCCTTTAGGACGAATTAAGATTGCTGGAGCCAGCCTGGGGGTCGCCGCCGTGCTCTTTGTAGGATTGGGGATTGGGGCGCTAAATCCCGGCTTGAAGTTGCCGGATATCATCATCACCCTCGGACAGGTTCTGTTCCTGTATACGATTGGCCTGGCCAGCGGTTCGGTGTTTTTCGCTTCTTTCCTCCAGAAGGGGCTTGCCCACATCTTGCTGGCTCTGGGAGTCCTTCTGTTGGGAGGCTTGCTTACCGTCCTGGCCAGAAGCTTCTTCCATTTCACACCCGGTTCATCGGTGGGAATGTTCACCGGCAGCCTGACCAGCACGCCGGCCATGGCTTCCGTGGTGGACTACGTAGGAGCTGTCACGCCGCCAAACCTGGTCGATCAGGCGCGCTCCGAACCGGTTGTAGCTTATTCGCTCACATATCCAGTCGGGGTGCTTGGGATGATCCTGACCATTTTCTTCACATCCCGCCTCTGGAAAGTGGATCTTCTTGCTGAAGGGCGCGCTCTGAGGCATCTTGGCGGCAGCAACGAACCCCTCCGCAATCAAACTGTATCCATCACCAACCCCGACATTTCTGGCATCCCGATTCGCGACCTGGTTACCCGCAGACGGTGGAAAGTTATCTTTGGGCGGTCTCGCCGTGACGGCCAACTCACCCTCCCCACCGGGGAGCATACCTTTGCGGTTGGCGATTTGGTGAATCTGGTAGGTGTTCAGGATGATCTGGATGAAGTCACCGCAGCCATTGGCGAACCCAGTTTTGAGCACCTGGAACAGGACCTGACCAAGTACGACAAGCGCCGCTTTTTCATCTCCAACCCGCACATCGCTGGAAAGCGTCTTCGCGACCTGGATCTGCTGGGTCGCTACGGCGCAATCGTCACGCGCATCCGCCGCGGTGACGTTGAGTTGCTTCCCCACGGAGATACTGTCCTGGCATTAGGCGACCAGATTCGCATCGTTGCCGAACGTGATACGCTGGAGCGGCTGGCGAACCTGTTGGGTGACTCCTACCGGGCGGTCAGTGAGATCGATATCCTGACGTTCAGCTTGGGCCTGGCCATCGGCCTTCTGGTGGGATTGGTCCCGATTCCACTCCCAGGTGGTCTCCACTTCAGCCTGGGCGTCGCCGGAGGCCCATTGATCGTCGCCTTAATCCTGGGTGCACTCGGGCGGAGCGGGCCCTTGGTCTGGTCGCTTCCCTACAGCGCCAACCTGACTCTGCGACAGATCGGCCTGGTGTTGTTCCTCGCCGGTGTGGGAACGCGCTCAGGCTATGCCTTTTACAGCACCTTGCGCAGCGGCAGCGGCATTGGTCTTCTCGCCAGTGGAGCCGCGATCACTTGCATTGTCGCCCTGGTCGCCCTGGTGATTGGCTATCGCTTACTGAAAATCCCCATGACGCTCCTCATGGGCATCCTCTCCGGCATGCAGACCCAAACCGCCGTACTGTCGTTTGCCGTCGAGCAGAC
>JAQTMA010000263.1 GCA_028714615.1 Anaerolineaceae bacterium
CACACATCATCCAGCAGCACATCACTGAGATGTTGTACGGCAACATCACCACCGGCATCTCTTCCTGGTGGGGACAAGGCACGCCTACCGACCAACGCTTTTCAACGCTGCTCCAGGCAGCCCGCGGAACCGCTTTTACCTGGTCCGTTTATTACGAAGTCTCCAGTAAAGACACCCTGACGGCCGACCAGATCCACTCGGACTTGATCTATCTGCACGACCATTACGCCGGTGACGCCAATTATCTGAAGATCGACGGGCGTTTTGTTGTTTTTGTCTACAACAACCAGGGGACGGGTTGCGCGGTGCCAGACCTGTGGAGCCAGGCGAACAAAGGCATCGGCGCGTATATTGTACTCAAAGTGCTGCCGAATTATCGCTCCTGCCCCAACCAGCCGGATGGCTGGCACCAATATGCACCTGCCCGGAATTCAGACACCCAGGGTGATTACAGTATCACCATTAGCCCGGGATTTTGGAAGAAGGGAGAACAACCGCGCCTGACCCGCGATATTAACCAATGGGCGGCTGACGTCCGCGCGATGGTCTCCTCGAAAGCTGCTTTCCAATTGATTACCAGCTTCAATGAATGGGGGGAAGGCACCGCCATCGAGCCTGCTACGACCTGGCAGACGCCATCTGGGTACGGTGCGTTTTTAGACGTGCTGCATAACAATGGGATTGGTCAGTTGGCGCAATTAGGCTCAATCGAAAGTCAAGCATCGATGCAACCGCAGGCTCAGTCGAGCCAATCCCCCACCGCCATCCCATTGCCAGGTGGAACTAAACCCACGGGAGTGCCCCAAGCGGCCGTTGTTCTTCCAACACTGATGCCTTCACTCTTGCCTCAGGGAGCCACCGGGGATCCAATCTTGATGGCGGCCGGCGACATCTCTACATGCAGCAATCCGGGGGATTTTTCTACGGCAAAAATCATCGAGCAGTATCCGAATGCAGTGGTGGCGTCCCTCGGCGACACCGTTTACGAGCAAGGCTCCCCCACCCAATTCGCCCAGTGTTTCGACCCCTCTTGGGGCAAGTTCAAGGACCGCATCCATCCAGCGGTCGGGAACCATGAGTATCTTACGCATGCCGCTGATGGATATTTTGGTTACTTTGGCGCCGCTGCCGGTGATCCGGCAAAGGGCTATTACAGCTATGACGTAGGCGCCTGGCATATCGTCGTGATTAACAGCAACTGCGGCAAGGTAGGCGGCTGCAATTTCAGTTCACCCCAGGGTACCTGGCTTAAAGCGGACCTGGCGGCTCACCCGGCGCAATGCACACTGGCCTATTGGCACCACCCGCGTTGGTCGTCTGGCGAACATGGCAGCCAACAGTTCATGTCTGATATTTGGACTGAGCTCTATGATGGCGGGGTAGACGTGGTGCTTTCTGGGCATGATCATGACTACGAGCGTTTCGCGCCTCTCGACCCGAGCGGGAATATTGATCAGGCCAAAGGAATTCGGGAATTTGTGGTCGGCACCGGCGGTAAGAACTACTACCCGTTCAATGGGACTTTTATTCCGGGCAGCGAGGTACACCAGGATAACGTTTTCGGGGTTTTGAAGTTGACCTTACACGCCGCCAGTTACGATTGGCAGTTCCTGCCCGAGCCCGGGAAGGCATTCACGGATTCAGGTACGGGTCAATGCCATTAGGTCGGGTTTGTGAAACATTGCGGTTAATCCTTCGAATCGATCTACCCCAAATCAATGTAGAATGAATGAATACCATCCAATGCCAACTCCCGGTTGGTGTTTCTGCTGAGATTCGTGTAAACCGGTTCGATGGGGAGGTCCGCATGAATAAAAGCTCGCTCCGCTTAGGGCAAATTCTCGGGATTCCGGTGGGGTTGGATTATTCCTGGTTCCTGGTCTTTGCCCTGTTTACCTGGTCCTTTGCAACGGGTTATTATCCGAACGAGTTTACGAACTGGCCAACTGCCGAGTATTGGATCGTTGGTGCGGTGACAGCCGTGATGCTCTTTGGCAGTGTTCTGCTGCATGAGCTTGGGCATTCCTGGGTGGCGTTGCGCTATAAGATCCCGGTTCGCAGCATTACCCTCTATATTTTTGGGGGGATCTCTCAAATCAGCACGGAACCAACCAGCGCCTTGTCTGAGTTTTGGATCACCATCGCCGGTCCGATCGTCAGCTTCGCATTAGCAGGATTATTCGCCCTGCTGATCTTGATCCTCCCTGCAGTTGCGCCGTTTCTGGCGTTGTTCAAATACCTGGCGTACATCAACCTGGTCCTGGGAGCGTTTAATCTCATTCCTGGATTTCCGTTGGATGGGGGTGGTGTCCTGATGGCGATTGTCTGGGGTATTACCCATAACCGGCATCGTGCCCTACTCTTCGCTTCTGTTACCGGGAATCTCTTTGCGTATCTCTTTATCTTCTATGGAGCTTTGCAGATATTCGGTGGGAATCTCATGAATGGGCTTTGGACTGCCTTTATCGGATGGTTTCTCCTGACTGCATCTCGAGGACAGGTTCAACAAGAAAGGATCAAGGGGATATTATCTGGGCACAAAGTTGCTGAAGCAATGAGCCGAAATTATACGGCCATTCAATCTGACACAACCTTGCAGGATCTGATCGATGATCACATTTTTGGAGGCGGCCGGCGCAATTTTATCGTCGAAAAAGACGGGCAAGTCATTGGATTGTTGACTCAGCATCAATTAAAAGCCATCCCTGAGGATCAATGGTCGACGACGAAGGCAGCCCAGGCAATGCTCCCGGCCTCACAATTGAAGCAGATCGGGCTGGATACGGAACTCTGGGAGGCCATAGAAGAAATGGACCGGGATGGGGTGAATCAGCTCCCCGTCATAGACGAAGGCCAAATCCAGGGTATGCTCACCCGGGAAGACCTGATCAGCTATCTCCGAGTTCACCGCTGACTGGATGGTCAGGCTTAACGCCGCTTTCGTTGAGTATTTTGGGGATCGTGGCGCTCTACCTTCTTTCGGCAGAAATGACCAGGCGCTGGTCCTATCGCATTTTCGGACCCTAGTTTTGGAAAAGCTTATTCAAGGTCGCGGATCTTTGGAACTGCAATAAAAAGCAAAAAAGCAAGCGCCAGGGAGATACCAGCCGTGATTTCGATGGCCATCGGGGCGCCTAACTGCTGCGCTAACGTTCCGGCGAGCAATGCTCCAATGGGCATCATGCCGAAGAAGGTCAGCGAGTAAATGCCCATAACGCGGCCCCGCAGTTCATCCGGGACGTGATGCTGCACCAGGTTGTTGGTCAGGTTGGCGTACACCATAAAGCCCCAACCCACACCTACCATCACCACCAAGGACAACGGAAGCACGCGGATGAACGAAAAAACCAGCAGCAGGACCGGGAAGACGAAGGTTCCCACCGTGAGCAACTTGCCCCGGTAGGAGAACCGCCCAAGGGATGCGATCATCAGTGCGCCGAGCAGCGAGCCAACCCCGCGAGCCGATTGGATCAAGCCATTGGTGGTTGCGTCGCCTTTCAGGATGTTAACTGCCCAGGCTGGAATCAGGGTGACGTAACCCATGCCGAAAATACTGACCAGGCCGAGCATGGCGATCAAGATGCGCACGTCCGGGTGGTGGATCACATACGTCAGGCCGGCTTTTAATTCAGTTATCGCAGAACTGCTGTGTTCCTGAGGTACGAACGGAGCCAGCTTCATCATCACCAGCGCCACTATCACAGCCAAAAAAGAGATGCCGTTGATAGTAAAACACCAGGCCGGACCGACGGCAGCATACGCCAGACCGGCGATGGCCGGCCCAGCCGCAGTAGCCATATTGAACATGGCTGAGTTCAGCGCAATGGCGTTACCCATGTCTTCGCGTGAAACCATCTCGAGGACAAACGCCTGCCGGGCGGGAGCGTCGAAGGCATTTGCGACCCCAAGCAGGAAGGCCATCAGCACGATCTCCCAGGGGCGGATCAGCCCGGTAAAGGTCAACGCCGCCAGGGTAAAGGCCAGGACGAGCATCGAGGATTGGGTGATGACCATCAGCTTCCGGCGGCTCATCCGATCGGAAAGAACCCCACCGAAGAGCATCAGCAGCACCGAAGGGATACCTGCGGCAAAACCAACATAGCCCAGGTAAGCCGGTGAGTGGGTAAGCTGGAAAACCAGGTAGCCCTGGGCTGTAGACTGCATCCAGGTTCCAACCAGGGAGGCCAGTTGCCCATAAAACCACAAGCGGTAGTTCGGGTATTTTAAGGCTGTGAAAGTCCGGGCGGGATGAAACCACCGGCGATGGGGTCGATGCTGCGCTTCCGGCCTGGAAGGCTCCCGGGAAACAGGTGCGACAGATGGCAGCTCAGCGCTGAGATCTTCCTCCTGAGCTTCAATGATGGTTTGGTTGTGTTTGGGTTCCATCTGTACTGCTGATGATCGCTGCGATTCTCTCAAGTGGACAATAAATGAAAGGGTAATTTATTCCCGGGGCATCCCGGTACTTGCCAGGTGCAGGCGCCT
The DNA here is from genome assembly GCA_028714615.1 of Anaerolineaceae bacterium. Next base: position 4,486 of record JAQTMA010000263.1, read on the forward strand.
GCCCCTGGTTTCTTTCTCTAATAGTTAGAATGGCTAATTATATCGGAGGAGATGGACATTGTCAAATACTGTGTATAATACCGGTAGAGGTACATCACGAACCAACAAAAAAAGGTGGGGAAAATGGATTTGGACCGATATGTTATCAAGCCGGATGACTCCTTCAAGCTCAAAGATTTTGATCCGGAAGACAAAAGTGCTTTTAATGCCGGGAAGCAAGAGGGCGCAGTCATGCTCCAAAAACTCAGCGTGGAGCTGGAGACGCTCCAGGCGGTATTGTACGCCGAGCACAAACAGAAGATCCTCATGATTCTGCAAGCGATGGACACTGGCGGCAAAGATGGTACAATCCGGCGCGTCTTTGCGGGGGTCAACCCGCAAGGCGTGCGGGTGGCGAGTTTCAAGGCGCCCACCTCTGAAGAACTGGACCACGATTTCTTGTGGCGAGTGCATCAACAGATCCCCGCGAAAGGGGAAATGGTGGTGTTCAATCGCAGCCATTACGAAGATGTGCTGATTGTCCGCGTACACCAGCTTGTGCCGGAAGACGTCTGGAAGCAGCGCTATCGCCAGATCAACGACTTCGAGCAGATGTTGAGCGAAACCGGCACGACCATCCTCAAGTTCTTCCTGAACATCGACCAGGACGAGCAGAAAAAGCGGTTGGAAGAGCGGCTGAAAGACCCGGTGAAGCGTTGGAAGTTCAACCCCGCAGACCTGAGGGAACGGGAATGCTGGCAAGAGTATATGGATGCATATGAAGATGCCATCCGCAAGACCAGCACGGATTGGGCGCCCTGGGTGATCGTCCCAGCCAACCACAACTGGTATCGCGATCTGATCGTTTCGAGCTATCTGGTGGAACACTTGGAGAGTCTGAAAATGAAATACCCAAATGCTATCGATGGGATCGAGGGGATCAAGATCGTATAGAACTCTTTTCCTTTCCGAACTGGCATGTTACGGCATTAACACCAGGCCGAGATTGCAGCAGACGACAATTCTCTTCTCGCGCAGAGGCGCAGAGGCGCTGGGGAAAAAATGATTAAAAACCTCTGCGCCCCTGCGCCTCCGCGCGGTGATA
>JAQTMA010000264.1 GCA_028714615.1 Anaerolineaceae bacterium
TGTCTCGCCCAAACCCTTTTCAAAAACCGAGACCTTTTTCCTTCAAACTGACCCAGGTAGAGAGACCACAAACGATGTGATCCACCACGCTGACATCCAAGAGCTTGCCCGCCTGGACGATGGCTCGCGTGACGGCCACATCTTCAGGGCTGGGTGTTGGATCAGAGGACGGATGGTTGTGGGCGACCAGAACTGAAGCGGCATTGCGCTGCAGGGCCGGCTTGAACACCTCCCCAACCCGCACCATCGAAGAATTAAGGCTTCCATGGTAAACCTCTGATATATCCAGCATGCGGTTCCGGGTATCGAGCATCATGACCATCAAGTACTCCTGCTCGCGGTGCGCAAGCATTGGCATCAGGATTTGGGCGGCGTCACCCGGCGAGTGGATCACCGGTCGGTCGTCTTCGGGCTGGAGCAGCTTGCGTCCTAACGCAAGGGCTGCCTTCAACCTCAGTGCTGTCTGGTTGCTGATGCCTGGCACTCTGGAAATTTCATCCACATGGGCCTGTGCGATCTTGCGGATCGAGCCGAACTTGGACAGCAGCCACTCGGCTGCCTCGATCTGGGTCGAGCCGCCGATAATGACGGCCAGCAGTTCGGCCAGGCTGCAGGCATCGGAGTCCCTGGCCACCCGAAAAGCGGGCTGCTCACGGATTGGTAGCAGTCTCAGCCGCGGGATGGCATAGGGCTGTGTGATTTCATCGTGTAAAAGGGAAAGTTGTTGATGGGGCATGCGTCTGTCTCCTTTGTAATGAGGGGACAGACCACCCCCGGAGGGGTGCTGCCCCCTCCGGTGGGGTGAACGATCAAATTCCTGGATCATCTACAACCTCAAGCCGAAGCTTTTTCTCCGCTCGCTGGCATTCTTCCCAGGTCATCAGCCCATCCCGCCGAACGCCGGGATAACCGGGCGCAGGCGGGATCAACCAGGGGTTAACGGCGAGCTGCTGCTTAATCCTTTCAGCCTTTGCTTCCAGGAAGTGGCGTAGCCCGCCTTTTTCGCAGCGCCAGCCCAGGGTTTTGGTATATTTGCCATCCCAGTTCCGGTCCCGGTAAGTCCTGCCCCCGCATATTGGACAGGGAGGCATTCCTTCGATATCGGGGGCGCGTAGTCCGCCGGCTTGCAGGTACTGGTGCACGGCTTCGATGGCTTCGCAGTACTGCGCGCCGCACGAGCACTCCTTGTTCTTGCTGACTTTGTGGAAACGGGGACTGCTTCCCTGACCAAAATCGACAATGTATTGGTTCCCCTGGATGTATACTGGCAATGCAATGACATCGATATCCGTCTTTTCTCGAATGAATGACCGCTTGGGGATTGGGGTATTCCTCCTTTCCGGTCGATCAAGCTCATTCGCGGTAAGTCCGGTCTTCATAGGCGCTCTCCAGGAACCAGTCTGGTGCCGGGATATTGGGCTTTATGGCTTCCTCTTCACCCGGCCCTTCGTCCGAATCCTTTTCCAGGTGAACATCCCGCACAAAAGGCAGCGGGACAACGAGGGTATCGTCCTGGTAAGGGCCGCCGTGGCTGATCTTAGTGAAGGGCTCTAATCCGCCCAGCGCTTTGACCCAGGCCGTGCCCGGACGAGGACCTTTCCCAAGAAGTTCGACCGGTATATCGGCATCGCCGTAGCAGGTGCCGATGGTGATCATTCCTACAACCATGTGATCCTCCTTGTGGTTAAATAAAAAGAAGGACACACTGAAATCAGCGTGTCCTTCTCCGTGGGTTGATTGAAGCTTTGGAATTGGTTTTAGAATGGGATATCCGCACCTCCTGCGCCGGCAGCAGCCGGTTCACTTTCTTCGTCGTGGTTTTCCTGGCTGGAGAGGAAGCGTACCGTACTGGCGCTTACCTCAAAGGCCGCGCCGGGCGTGCCGTCCTTGCGGGAATACAGCCGCGGACCGCCCGTTTCTGGGTCGCACACCAGGCGGCCTTCCACCAGCACCATGCTGCCTTTATGTAGATATTGGTTACAATTTTCAGCCGTCTTGCCCCAGACCGAAATCTTGAACCAGGTGGTCTCTTTCACGACCTGGCTGTTCGAGTCGGTGAACTGGCGATTGGCGGCCAGGTTGAAGTTGGTGACCGCCTGACCTGCCGGCGAGTAGCGCATTTCCGGTTCGCGTCCGAGGTGGCCGACGATGATAATCGTATGGAAAGACATTGGATTTACCTCCTTCGGTAAATTGGATTACTTCTTGCCGTTGCTCCTGGCCGACCAGGCGCGGAGTACATCCCGCGTGGCCGGAGCCAGGCCTTGATGGTCCGTTTTGAACGTGTTGAACGCTGTCACTTCCGCCGTGTTGCTCATCTCGACCGCTGTTCCATCCCGATATTGCATAACTTCGGGCTGAGTTGGAGTGGTAGGCGGAATGGCGGATGCAGGAACCGGTGAGGTTGTTCGGGGCGATGGCTCCGGCGATCCATTTCGGGTGGGTGTAGCTTCTGACCCGTTCCCGTTTTCCAGCCCAGCCGTTCGAGCAATCTCTTTATCGTACAAAGGTAGGGTAGGCTCCTGGCGAGTTACTACCTTCCGGCAGCACTTTTCCAAAAGCCCCCCACCGAACCGGACGTGATGTTTTCGCATCATCCGGCTCTCCAGTTACACTTCAAGTTTGTGGTTGATTGGTTTGCCTGCATGGATTGCCATGTGACATTTGCGACAGACGACGAGTGTTTTTCTTCTGCGTGCGGCCATATTCTGAGCCCAAAGCGATTTCTCTTTTTGACCTTTGACATTTAAATCGGCTAACTTGCGGATATGGTGGACTTCAACATCTTCAGTTGATCCGCATAGTTCGCATTTGTCAGCCAGTAGTCGTTGGATAATTTCGCTTCGTCCAAACCGGATGGTTCTGCTTGGGTCTTTGTCGTCGAGAGGCCCAATGGGCTGTTGCCTGAGAGGAATACCACCAAATCGTGCCACCAGGGATTTCTTGCCTTCCCCCCTCTCAACCCGAACTTCTACGCACTTCATCGGGCCGTAGGGGGTATCCACCATTGTTTTTAGTTGACTTGCTACTTTAGACTCGGTGGTTTTGTGTTTCTTCGCCAGCGTCTTTAGCAGGGATGTTTCCATTACCCACTTAAGCTTATGCAGCCAAAACACATTCAAGGCCGGAAGGTAGTAGTTGACGATACCCCGATATTCAGCCTGGTATCTTTGGACGATACTGTAATCATCATCTGCCAATAGTTCAGGTCGGGGAATTGTATGGCTGTATTTCATGTACAGGCCGCATTTCTTCTTGACGACTTCTGCTGGAAGAAGGAGACCGATCCTTCCATTGGCACTCCGCTGACCTCGCCAGTCATGCCGACTGTTGTTTTGTTGGTTGAGGATTTCATAGCCTAGAAATTTTGCTGGTTTAGCCGTTGCCTGAGTGATGACCGTTTTCTGGGTTGACAATTCAAGCTTGAGTTGGTCTTTCAGGAATTCAGCCAGGCCAGCTTTGATTTCTTCGGCTTCTGCCTGACTTCCAATGAAGCCAAGCAGAAAGTCATCCGCATACCGAATGTATCGCAATCGGCGATAGTTGGGGTCGTTGAAGTCCAGGGAAGGCATTTGCTGCAACTGTTTTTCCAGTTGATGCGCCTCTTTCAGCTTCTTCCTCTTTTTCAGCTTGAGCATCCGACTTTCTAACACCGCATAGGGTGTGCTCCATCGTCTTTTCTTGCCTTTAGTGTTCTCTGGTATAAGCATCTTTTCGACAAACTGGTCTAACCGGTCCAGGTAGACGTTAGCCAGGATGGGACTGACGATTGCACCCTGGGGCGAGCCGCTCAGGGTCTCGTGATATCGCCATTCCTCCAAGTAACCTGCATGGAGCAGGTTTTCGATGAGCCGTAGGAAGCGATTGTCGTGTAGTTTTTCTCCCAAGATTTGCATCAAAACTGAGTGGTCGAGATTATCGAAGCATCCGGTTATGTCGGCTTCGATGAACCACTTTGTACCTGTCCAGACCCGCTTGATTTCTCTAAGCGCTGTATGGCAACCTCGCCCTGGCCGAAAGCCATGGGAATGGTCGCTGAACTGCGGCTCGTAGTAGGCATCCAGGATGGAGCGGATTACTTCTTGCAGCATCTTGTCGCTCCAGGATGGCAGTCCTAGCGGGCGTTTCTTGGAAGGGTTGTTTTTCTTACTGATGTAGGTCCGTCTTGCTGGCGTCCATCGATATCTCTCCTGCCGTAGTTGGCTGATGAGCTTATCGATTTTCGCCTTCGACATTCCGTCTACGGTTTCATCGTTTGATCCTGGGGTCATGGCGCCCTTGTTGCGGTAAAGCCGGGCGTATGCTCGCAAGTACAGGTCCGGGTTATAGAGTTGTCGATAGATGTCTTCCAGAGGCAAACCTTTCTTGCCACGTTCTTGAATAACAGTGAGTACAGTTTCGGCGTTTCGCATCTCGCGTACCTTTCTGATTCTCTGTCTGTATAACCTACCCCCCTTCGCCTTGTGGACGGCTTTCCCGTCCTCCGACTACTATGGGGGCTCCGTCACCTTGGGACTCGCGTCCTTTAGGCGATCCTGTGTTCCATCGATGATGTACGTTATCAGCACGTTTTAGGTATCCCATTCATCCCTTTTTGCGGACTCATTGTCCATGTCCTGGGCGGGGAAGTTTCAGGCTTGCAATTGCGTGGGCCTGAACCGCTCAGCACCGTTTTCAAACGCTCTTCCGGTGAGCCAATTCGTAGACCGACGAGGATTAGGATTCAAGCAGTCTAGCTTTTACCGTGACGTGCAGGTCTTGCGGCGCGGCAACCTAAGCGTTTTCGGTTATCCACCGCTTTAATGGCATGCTACTGTCCCCATTGCCTTTCGGCTCCAGGTAAGCCAATGACCTACGAACTCTCTTCCAGTTCGTCCTAACTCAGTTAGGAATACAACCATCGTGTGACACAGCGCACAATTGCCAAACTGCTCCCCGGCCTGGCGGAAACAGCGCTTCAAGCAATCCGTCGCCGCGCCGGCGATAGCCATGTCCAACGCTTCGGGAGTGTCGCCGGAGAATACGCAGCGCCCGACGTCAGCATGGCTGTATACTTTTCCTCCCAGATCGATGGTGACCCTGCCGGTCAGGTAGACGATGCCCGCAACCTCGGTTGTGGGTTTTCCGTCCTCACCCAGGACCGGGACTTTCTTGCGGGCGCGCTGGTCGTAGAAGGTGATCACCTTGTCCCAGCGCATTACCTTGGGCTCGCTGAGCAGGTCGAACGACCAGCGAAACAGGAACAGGTCGTTGGCCGTTTCGATTACATCGTACCCCTCGAGAAAAGGTACGGTTCCCTGGCCGGGCGCCTGCCGGCGCTTGACCCGGTTCATGTCCAGGGGTTGGCGCAGCCGCCAGATCACCTCGTCGGTAGGTGGCGCATCCATGCCAGGTTGAGTTATGTTCAGCCTTTGCCCAGCCGTTTCCAGAGCCATAGTGGGTGTTTGGTTCATAAAATCCTCCGTGTGTTGAACAGGTAATGAACTTTTCGTGTTTGGAAAATCAATACTGCCTGCCTCAGCAATCTGCCTGGCTTCCAGGTAGC